>NZ_WFLL01000120.1:0-737 GCF_009208755.1 Janthinobacterium sp. FT14W
CTGCGGATCAAAGTGTGTTTGCTCACTCCCCGCAGCTTATCGCAAGCTACTACGTCCTTCATCGCCTGTAATCGCCAAGGCATCCACCATGTGCACTTATTCGCTTGTCCCTATAACGTTAGCCTCTTCATTCTTTCAAACGAAAAGAGCGCTACAGGGATAAGAAAGTACAACGTTGTTGCTTGTTTGTTGATACATACAATCATTACCCATCGATTTGCTTTTTACGGCAAACCGATCAATAAATAATCTTTACTTCTTCCAGATTGTTAAAGAACGAAACAGCTTTGATCGCTAAAAGATCAAACCTAAACCACAGTCTTGTTGACCGGCTTACGTTTGCACTTTCAAAGTATTGGTGGAGGATGACGGGATCGAACCGACGACCCCCTGCTTGCAAAGCAGGTGCTCTCCCAGCTGAGCTAATCCCCCGGGAATGTGTACTGGTAGGGCTGGCTGGACTAGTGTCCACCTTACCCCCAGGTTTGTTTCTGCTGGTAGGGCTGGTTGGACTCGAACCAACGACCCCCGCGTTATCAACACGGTGCTCTAACCAGCTGAGCTACAGCCCCAACGCGGTGCTACTACGACTACTGTTTCTTCTTAATTAAACAGCCGATAAGTGTGAACATTTGATGCGTGAACCAGTTACCCGGTTCGTGCAAACTCTAGAAAGGAGGTGATCCAGCCGCACCTTCCGATACGGCTACCTTGTTACGACTTCACCCCAGTCACGA
>NZ_WFLL01000121.1:0-711 GCF_009208755.1 Janthinobacterium sp. FT14W
GGCCGCGCTGGCCGCTGCCGCCCTGGCGCTGGCCGCGCGCGATGCGGAGCGGCGCGAAGCGGCTGGCGCCGTGCAAGCCATCGACGCACGGCTGCTGCAGGAACAGCGCAGCCAGCTGGAAGACCATGCGCGCCAGTTGAATACGGCGGAAAAGACGTGGACGGAACTGGCGCGCAAGCAGCAGGAACTGGCGCACGGGCAGGCGCGGGCCGCGCAACTGTCGCTGGCGGCGCAGGTAGAAAGCGCGGCCCTGGCGGTGGAGGGGGCCAGGACGGCGCCGCTGGAGGCGGGCCTGGCGCAGGCGGAAAAATCCCTGAAGGGGGCGGAAGCGGCGTGCGCGGCCAGCGTCGGGCAGTTGCGCGCCACCTTGCAGGACGAGCAGCCCTGCCCCGTCTGCGGCGCGCTCGAGCACCCGTACACCCACGCCGACGACGCCTTGCAGGCAATGCTGGCCAGCTTGCAGGACGAAGTGCTGGCCTGCCGCACGCAGGTGCGCGGCAATCTGGAACAGCTGGCCACGCACAGGGCGGCGCTGGCCGCGACTGCGCGCGAACAGGCGCAAACGGACGCCGAACTGGCATCGCTGCCGCCCGCCATCGCGGCCCTGGACGCGCAATGGCAGCCGCATGCGGCCACCCTGCAGCTGCCGCCGGAATCCCGGCGCGCGGACTGGTTCACGCAGCAGCTGGCCGCCACCGCGTCCGGCTTGCA
>NZ_WFLL01000122.1:0-619 GCF_009208755.1 Janthinobacterium sp. FT14W
CGTGACTGGGGTGAAGTCGTAACAAGGTAGCCGTATCGGAAGGTGCGGCTGGATCACCTCCTTTCTAGAGTTTGCACGAACCGGGTAACTGGTTCACGCATCAAATGTTCACACTTATCGGCTGTTAATATAAAGAACAGCATTTGGGGCTGTAGCTCAGCTGGTTAGAGCACCGTGTTGATAACGCGGGGGTCGTTGGTTCGAGTCCAACCAGCCCTACCAGTTTCTGTAGTAAATCTCAGGGGGATTAGCTCAGCTGGGAGAGCACCTGCTTTGCAAGCAGGGGGTCGTCGGTTCGATCCCGTCATCCTCCACCAAAAGTTCAAACGTAAGTTGATCACAGCGGTGATTGAATTTAGGTTTGGTCTTTTCGAGACCAAGTGCTGTATGTTCTTTAACAATCTGGAAGAAGTAAAGATTATTTATTGATCGGTTTATCGTAAAACATAAATCGATGGGTAATGATTGTATGTATCAACAAACAAGCAACAGCGTTGTACTTTCTTATCCCTGTAGCGCTCTTTGATGACTTCGGTTATCAGAGGCTAACGTTATAGGGACAAGCGAATAAGTGCACATGGTGGATGCCTTGGCGATTACAGGCGATGAAGGACGTAGT
>NZ_WFLL01000123.1:0-617 GCF_009208755.1 Janthinobacterium sp. FT14W
TCCTTCTCCCGAGTTCTCTCAAGCGCCTTAGAATACTCATCTCGCCCACCTGTGTCGGTTTGCGGTACGGTCTCGTATGACTGAAGCTTAGAGGCTTTTCTTGGAACCACTTCCGATTGCTTCGTGAACAAGTTCACTCGTCCCATCCCCTTGAATTCCGTACCCGGATTTGCCTAAGTACCTTCTATGAGACAGAAACTGACTATTCCAACAGTCAGACAACCTTCCGCGATCCGTCCCCCCATCGCATCATACGACGGTGCAGGAATATTAACCTGCTTCCCATCAGCTACGCATCTCTGCCTCGCCTTAGGGGCCGACTCACCCTGCTCCGATGAACGTTGAACAGGAAACCTTGGGCTTACGGCGTGGAGGCTTTTCACCCCCATTATCGCTACTCATGTCAGCATTCGCACTTCTGATACCTCCAGCATCCTTTACAAGACACCTTCGCAGGCTTACAGAACGCTCTCCTACCATATGCTTACGCATATCCGCAGCTTCGGTGACTGGCTTAGCCCCGTTACATCTTCCGCGCAGGACGACTCGATCAGTGAGCTATTACGCTTTCTTTAAATGATGGCTGCTTCTAAGCCAACATCCTGACTGTTTTAGCC
>NZ_WFLL01000124.1:0-614 GCF_009208755.1 Janthinobacterium sp. FT14W
ACGGGCATCAGCAAGTTCGACCTGAGCCTGGAGGTGACGGAAGCTCCGCATGGCCTGTCCTGCATCATGGAATACAGCACCACGCTGTTCAAGCCGGAAACGATAGCGCGGCTTTGCCGCCACTTCGCCGCCATGTGCGGGGCCATCGCCGCCGCGCCGGATGCCGCGCTCGATGCGTTGCAGTATGTCGGTACGCATGAACGGCATCAATTGCTGGATACTTTTAACGCGACCGCCAGCGCATACGCGCACGACCGCTGCATTCATGAATTGTTTGCAGAGCAAGCGGCCGCCACGCCCGAGAGTATCGCCGTGTCCTTTGGCACGGCCCAGCTCAGCTATGCCCAGTTGCACGACAAATGCGACTACCTGGCGCAGTACCTGCAATCGATGGGAATCGGCGCGGACGACCTGGTCGGCCTGTACATGGAGCGCTCGCTGGAGCTGATGGTGGGCCTGATGGGCACGCTGATGGCCGGCGGCGCCTACGTGCCGCTCGATCCGGACTACCCGCAGGAGCGGCTCGCATACATGCTGCAAGATACGCAGGCGAAAGTGATCCTGACACAGGCCACTTTCAAGGAGCAGTTGCGCGAGCTCACCGGTCCCGATAC
>NZ_WFLL01000125.1:0-568 GCF_009208755.1 Janthinobacterium sp. FT14W
AGCGCATCGGCAGCGGCGGTGGCGGCAAGGGCGGCGGCATCCGTCAGGCTGGCCTGTATGCCGGCCGTGACGGCCGCGTTGGCGGCGGCGGTGGCCGCCAGGTCCAGCGCGGCGGCGTCCGTGGCATTGGCCAGCGCCGTGGCAGCGGCGGCAGCGGCGGCATCATTGGCCGAGATGACACCCAGCGCCGCGGCATCGGTCAGCGCGGCCTGGGTGTTGGCGGCGGCGGAAACTACATCGGCCGCATCGGCGATGGCTTGCAGTGCGGGGGCGTTGGTCTGGTCCGCTTGCGTTTGCGCCGCATCGGCAGCGGCGTGCGCGGCAGCGGCGTTGGCGGCGGCCGTGACGGCAGCCGCATCGGCATTTTGGGCCGACGTGGTGGCGGCCAGCGAAATGGCGGCGGCAGCGGCAGCGGCAGCCGCTGCGTTGTCGTCGTTCGTGGCGGCGCTGGCAGCGGCCTGCGCACCGGGCACGACGGCGGCCGTACTGGCTGCCAGCGCATCGTCGGCGGTGGCGCTATTGGCTGCGAGCAAGGCTGCAGCGGCCGCGGCGGCGGCCTGCGCCGCCA
>NZ_WFLL01000126.1:0-562 GCF_009208755.1 Janthinobacterium sp. FT14W
GTTTTCAGCAAGTCGCCCGCCGCCTGCGCCGTCAGCACCACGCTGCCGCCATCGGCCTGGATCAAGCCGCCGTTATTCACCAGCGCGCCCACGGCGCCCCCGTCCACCGCCACGTTCAGCAAGCCATCGCCCGCCACGTCCAGGGTGATGGCGCGGCCCGCCGCCAGGGCCACCGAACCCAGGCGTGCCTGGATCGTGCCTTCGTTCGACACATTAGCGCCCAGCAAGGCCACATAGCCGCCCGGCGCGCTGATGCTGCCCTGGTTCAAGACCTTGCCCGTGCCATTGCCGGCAAACTGGTACTTGCCCGCCATGAAGTCGGCGTTGCTGATATCGAGGGTCGAGGCCACCAGGCCCGCCGTGTTCACGGACGCGCCGTGGCCGAACAGCACGCCGTTCGGGTTGACAATGAACACCTTGCCATTGGCCGACAAGTTGCCCAGGATGGTCGTGCCGTCATTGCCCAGCACGCGGTTCAGGGCCACCGCGTTGCTGTTGGGCTGCTGGAACTGCACCGATTCGCCCTTGCCGATATTAAAACTGGCCCAGTTGATGACGGCGT
>NZ_WFLL01000127.1:0-556 GCF_009208755.1 Janthinobacterium sp. FT14W
TCAGGCTGGCGTGGCCCGCCGCCAGGTTCTGCCCGCTGGCCGTGATTCCTTGCGTGGTCGTCAGGGTCAGGTCGCCGCTGGCGCCCAGGCTGCCGTCGGCCTTGACACCGGCGCCCAGCAGGCTTTGTGCGCCGCTGTCGATGCGCCCGGCCGTGATGCGGTTGTCGCCCTGCGCCGCGATCACGCCCGTATTGCTCAAGGCGCCCGTTAGCTGCAGGCGCTGATTGCCGGCCGCGTACAGGCTGCCGCTGTTGCCCACCACACCAGCCTGCGTGTCCAGGTTGCCGCCAGCAAACACGCTGCCCGTGTTGTGCAATGCCTGCAGTTGCAAGCTGGCATTGCCGTGCTGCGCCTGCACCTTGCCGCCCACGTTATCCAGCTGCTGCGCGGTCACGGCCAGATTCTGGCCGGCCGCCAGCGTGCCGGCCGTGTTGTCGATCGTGCCCAGCGCGCCTATCGTCGCCTGCTGCACGGCGCTCAGCAAGCCTTGCTTATTCAGCAAGATACTAGCCGTCACGGCCAGGTCGCCATTGCTTTCGATGCGCCCGCCCGTATT
>NZ_WFLL01000128.1:0-553 GCF_009208755.1 Janthinobacterium sp. FT14W
ATATCCGCAGCTTCGGTGACTGGCTTAGCCCCGTTACATCTTCCGCGCAGGACGACTCGATCAGTGAGCTATTACGCTTTCTTTAAATGATGGCTGCTTCTAAGCCAACATCCTGACTGTTTTAGCCTTCCCACTTCGTTTTCCACTTAGCCAATCTTTGGGACCTTAGCTGGCGGTCTGGGTTGTTTCCCTCTTGACGCCGGACGTTAGCACCCGACGTCTGTCTCCCAAGCTCGCACTCATCGGTATTCGGAGTTTGCAATGGTTTGGTAAGTCGCAATGACCCCCTAGCCATAACAGTGCTCTACCCCCGATGGTGATACTTGAGGCACTACCTAAATAGTTTTCGGAGAGAACCAGCTATTTCCAAGTTTGTTTAGCCTTTCACCCCTACCCACAGCTCATCCCCTAATTTTTCAACATTAGTGGGTTCGGACCTCCAGGGCGTGTTACCGCACCTTCATCCTGGCCATGAGTAGATCACTTGGTTTCGGGTCTACACCCAGCGACTGATCGCCCTATTCGGACTCGATTTCTCTACGGCTTCCCTATC
>NZ_WFLL01000129.1:0-540 GCF_009208755.1 Janthinobacterium sp. FT14W
CAGACGGCCCCGCCACTTCGCCGTGGTCGACACCCGCATACGCTTCCTGGCCGCTGCTGCCCAGCGGCACGCCCAACTCGTTGCGCAGCAGCCAGCCCCGTTCGGCCGACAGGCTGCTTTCGCCGTCATAGCCGCGCACGGTGTAACGCCCGCCGATGGCAAAGCGGTCCTGCGGCACCAGCGGCGTGCGGTTGTGCTGCATGCGCCAGCTGCCGGAATAGCGCAGCGACTGGCCGGCCAGCGTGAACGGGGCGGACAGGGCCGCGTCGGCCAGCAGCAGCTTGAAGCGCGACGTGCCTTCGCCGAACGCTTCCTCGGGCGCGGCCAGCGCATCCATCGCGCCCGTGCCGCGCCGGTATTGCAGGTTCAGGTCCAGGCTGGCCTGGCCCATAAATTCGCGGTGGCCAAGTCCTAGTTCCCAGCCCGCCATGCGGCGGCGCTGCACTTCCACTTCCGTGTCGTCGATGAAGTTCTGCGCGGAACGCTGCCAGCCCCGCAAGGACAGTGTCGTCTTGCGCGAGGCGTCGCGGTAGACCAGAC
>NZ_WFLL01000012.1:0-136149 GCF_009208755.1 Janthinobacterium sp. FT14W
CCGCCGCCCGCGCCAAGCGCGCCGCCGTGGCGAAGGCCGCGCCTCCGCCGCCGCCACCCGTGCCGCGCGGTACGCACTGGTCGTACGAAGGCGACAGCGGTCCCGCCAACTGGAGCAGGATCAATGTGGACTGGGCCAAGTGCGGCAATGGCAGCCGCCAGTCGCCCATCGATATCCGCGACGGCATGAAGGTGGAACTGGAGCAGATCAGCTTTGACTACCATCCGTCCTCGTTCAACGTGGTCGACAATGGCCACACGGTGCAGGTGGGGGTCAGCGGCGGCAATTACATCACGGTGCAGAACCGCATGTTCGAGCTGCAGCAATTCCATTTCCACCGGCCGTCCGAAGAGCGCATCAATGGCAAGGCGTTCGAGATGGTGGTGCACCTGGTGCACCGCGACGCGGAAGGCCGGCAAGCCGTGCTGGCGCTGTTGCTGGAGCGGGGCGCGCCGCAAGCGACCATCCAGACCGTGTGGAACAACCTGCCGCTGGAAAAATTCGAGACCATGCATCCCACCATCCTGCTCGACCCGGCCGAAATGCTGCCGACACGGCGCGATTACTACACCTACATGGGATCGATGACGGAGCCGCCTTGCAGCGAAGGCGTGCTGTGGATGGTGATGAAGCAGCCGGTGCAGGCATCGCCCGCGCAGATGGCGCTGTTCAGCCGCCTGTATCCCTTGAATGCGCGTCCGATCCAGCCTGCGAATGGCCGCATCATCAAGGAATCGAATTAAGCGCGCCTGAGAAAAGCCCATGGCGTTGTTACTCCGCCTCGTCGTACATGCGTACTGCCTTCGGCGAGGCGCCTGGCCCCGGACTTGTTCAGTCACTCCTAGGTAAATTCAAGGTGCTGGCGCCCGCTCCACTCGGCGCCGGCAGCCAGCGTATCGGGCTGGATCAGCGCCGGCTCGATGCAGATGAAGCGCGGCTGTTCGTCACCGGCCAGGTCGGGCAGGGCGGCCGCATCCTGCGCGCCCGGGTTCCACACGACGGCATCCGTAAAGCCCTGCTGCTCCAGGCGCAGCGCGTGGCCGCCGGACTGCAGGCTCAGGGCGCCCGGCAGCTGGTAGTAGATGCGGTCCAGCTTGTCGTCAAATTGCAGGAATTCTTCCGCCTGCAGGGCATCCTGCGGCGTCTCGTCCGAATAGCGCACGCGCTGCAAGCCCCCCACGCGCGCCTCGCTCAATTGATCGATCGCAAAATAGCTGTGCAGGGCGGCCGAGAACGGAAACGCCTGCTCGCCCGTGTTGTGCACGGACAGGCGCAATTCCAGCGTCTGTGCCTTGACGGCCACGCGCAGGCGCAGGGTGAAGGCCCAGGGCCAGGTGGCGGCGATCGCTTCCGGCAAGTCGGCCTGGGTCAGCGCAAATTGCGCCCATGCGGCGCCATCGGCGTCGCCCGTCGATTCCAGCTGCCAGGTGGCCACGCGCGCAAAGCCATGGCGCATGCCCGTGCCGCGCGCGCCGAACTGGGGGAAGATCACGGGCACGCCGCCGCGGATGGCGCGGCTGCCGTCGAGGCTTGATTCCCGGCTGCAGAACAGGCGTTCCCGCCCATCGCTGGTCTGCCACGACACCAGGTGGCCGCCGTACAGGGTGACGGTGGCCTGCGCACCATCGGCGGCACGGATGGTCACGGCCGGCAGCTGGCCAAAAGTGCTCTTGCTCATGCGGGTGTCCCTGTCAGGTCAAACGGCTTTTCGCCAGCGGCGGATTCTTGGCAAAGTAATTCTTGATGCCTGTGACGATGGCGTCGGCCATCTGGTCCTGGTAGCCGTTGTCGGTCAGCTTGGCTTCTTCTTCCGGATTCGAGATGAAGGCCGTCTCGATCAGGATGGAGGGGATGTCGGGCGCTTTCAGCACGGCGAAGCCGGCCTGCTCGACGGAGCCCTTGTGCAGGCGGTTGATGCCGCCGATTTCGCGCAGCACGGCCTTGCCCAGCTTCATGCTGTCATTGATCTGCGCCGTCGTCGACAGGTCGAGCAGCACGCTGGCCAGCTGCTTGTCGTGGTTCTTCACGTTGACGCCGCCGATCAGGTCGGCCTGGTTTTCCTTGTTGGCCAGCCAGCGCGCCGCCGTCGAGGTGGCGCCCTTTTCGGACAGCACGAAAACGGACGAGCCGCGCGCCGTCGGCTGGATGAACGCGTCGGCGTGGATCGAGACGAACAGGTCGGCCTGGACCTTGCGCGCCTTTTCCACGCGCATGCCCAGCGGGACGAAGAAATCGGCGTCGCGCGTAAGCATGACGCGCATGTTACTCTGCAGTTCCAGCTTGGTCTTGAGGCGCTTGGCGATGGCCAGCACCACGTCTTTTTCGCGGCTGCCCCGGCTGCCCATGGCGCCCGGGTCTTCGCCGCCGTGGCCGGGGTCGAGCGCGATGGTAATCATGCGCACCACTTTCTGGCCCGGCAGCGGGCGCGCCTCGGGGCGCTGTTCCGGACGGATGTCGGGCACGGGCGGCACGATGGGCGCTACCGGCGGCGCCACGGCGGCCACGGGCGGCTTGCCGCTGTCGGGCAGGGGCAGCGCGGGCGGCGGCGTATGCGTGCCGGCCATGGGCGGCTTGGCCGGATCGCTCGACCAGTCGCCCTTCTCGATCATCTGCGCGATCAGGTCCGGCTCGTGCACGGGGTACAGGTCGAAGATCAGGCGGTGGTTGTAGGAGCCGGCCGGCGGCAGGGTAAACAGCTGCGGCGTGACTTCCTCTTTCAGGTCGAACACCAGGCGCACCACGTTGGGCCGGTTCTGGCCCACGCGCACCTGCTTGATGTACGGGTCGTTCGACTGGATCTTCGCCACCAGGCCCTTCAAGGTGGGATTGAGCTCCAGCCCTTCGATGTCGACCACCAGGCGTTCCGGGTCCTTGACGATGAAGTGGGTCGCCTTCAGGATGCTGTCGTTTTCCAGGGTGACGCGGGTGTAGTCCTCGGCCGGCCAGACGCGCACGGCGAGGATTTGCGCCGCCATCGCCGACATGGGCGCGAACACGGACAACAGCAGGGTGCCGCCGGCCTTGAGTACCGTGCGCCGGGTGATGGGCGAGGAGATCAAAGGTTCGGGGCGAATTTGAGACGGTGAAGGCATGACAGACCCAATTCAGAAGACGCTTGCAATTCTACATCACGTCCTGTACCCGCAACGTTCAAATAAACATTCAGGTCGGCCGGCGGCAGCACCGGTTCGGCTTTCTCCGGCCATTCGACGATGCAGATATTGTGGCCGTTGAAGTCTTCGCGAAAACCCGCGTCGAGAAATTCCTCGGCGCTGCCCATGCGGTACAGGTCGAAGTGGATGACGTTGACGCTGTGGCCATCGAGTTGCACCGTGTACGGTTCGGACAGGGTATACGTGGGGCTCTTGACGTGGCCCGCATGGCCGGCCGCGTGCAGCAGGGCGCGCGTGAGGGCCGTCTTGCCGGCGCCCAGGTCGCCGTGCAGGTAGATCGCCAGGCCGGGCGCCAGTGCGCGCGCCAGCGCGGCGCCCAGCGCGGCCGTGCCGGCTTCGTCGTGGAGGTGGGCGGTGAAGTGTTCGGTCATTGTCGCTTGGTGTGAGTGATATCGCATAAAATAGAGGCTCATGCCATTGTAACCGCCCGCGCCCCCGCCGTTCTCCGTAAAGCCCCCTATGTCCGCCACCGCCACCGATCTTGCCTCCCTGGCGCGCTCCATCAAGCAATGGGGGCGCGAGCTGGGTTTTGCCGAGGTGCGCATCGCCGATGTCGACCTGTCGCACATGGAAGCGCCCTTGCAGGCCTGGCTCGATGCAGGGTACCACGGCGAAATGGACTACATGGCCAGCCACGGCATGAAGCGTGCGCGCCCCGCCGAACTGGTGCCGGGCACGGTGCGCGCCATCAGCGCGCGCATGAACTACCTGCCGCCGGCGCTGGGTCCCGACTGGCGCGCGCATGAGGCGGCGCGCGACGCCGACCCCGCGGCGGCCGTGATCTCCGTGTATGCGCGGGGCCGCGACTATCACAAGGTGATGCGTTCGCGCCTGCAGCAGCTGGCCGAGCTTATCCGCGGCGAGATCGGCGACTTCGGCTACCGCGTGTTCAGCGATTCGGCGCCCGTGATGGAAGTCGAGCTGGCGCAAAAGGGAGGGCTGGGCTGGCGCGGCAAGCACACCTTGCTGATCAACCGCCAGGGCGGCTCCTTCTTCTTCCTCGGCGAGATCCTGGTCGACGTGCCGCTGCCCGTCGATGCGCCGGAAACGCCGCGCTGCGGCCAGTGCTCGGCATGCATCACGGTGTGCCCCACGCAGGCGATCCTGGGGCCGTACCAGCTCGATGCGCGCCGCTGCATCTCCTACCTGACCATCGAATTGAAGGGCGCCATTCCCGTCGAAATGCGCCCTCTGATCGGCAACAAGGTGTACGGCTGCGACGATTGCCAGACCGTCTGCCCGTGGAACAAGTTCGCCCAGCGCGCCGTGGTGCCCGATTTCGACGAGCGCCATCGCCTGGGCAGCGCCGGCATGGTGGAACTGTTCGCCTGGACGGAAGAGGAATTCAACCGCCGCATGGAAGGCAGCGCGATCCGCCGCATCGGCCACGAACGCTGGCTGCGCAACCTGGCCGTCGGCATGGGCAATGCGGCCGCCAAGGCCAGGGGGCAGGCGGACATCGTCGCGGCCCTGCTGTCGCGCCGCGCGCACCCGTCGGCCATCGTGCGCGAACACGTCGAATGGGCGCTGGCCCTGCACGGCATCGCTTAACCTCCTCTCAAGCCTGTTTCAGGCGCAGCGCCGACCATTCCGCGTCGATGGCGACCATCGCCACGCTGTCGAGCCCCACGGTTTGCGCAAAGCCGCGGATATCGTCGCGGTGGATGTCGCTGCCCGCCTTCACGCCGCCCTTGCGGTACGCCACCCACAGCGCGCCGCCGGTCGCCAGGCGCGCCCGCGCCGCCGGCAGGTGCTGCTCCAGTTCCGCGCGGCTGCGCGCGAACAGCAATATCCAGTCGGCGCTGCCTCCTTCGCCCGCCCGCCGCCCGGCCGGCAGCTGCGCCAGCAGGGCAGCGTGCTCGCCGCCGTCATTGAGCACGGCCAGGGCCTGGGCATTTTTCACATACATTTTGTCAGCGGTGGTCTTGTCAGGCATGGCAGGGGCGTGTCGATTGGGGAACCGCGAGCATAACAAATTTCTCCTTGACTTATCGATATATCGTTATAAAATGACGATACCTACTAACGATATATCTTTAAAGAGAAAACATGAGAAACTCACATCACGCAGAACACGGCCACGGCGGCCACCACCACCATCACGGCCATTGCGGCCAGCAGCACCATCACGGCGAGCAGCGCCACGGACACGGCCATGAGCACCGCAGTGACTACTATTTGCACGGCCGCGGCCCGCGCGGCTTCGACGAGCGCGGCGACGGCATGGGGCATGGCGGCCCCGGTGGGCGGGGCGGGCGCGGCGAACGGGCCGAGCGCGTCTTCGGCCGCGGCGACCTGCCGCTGATCGTGCTGGCGCTGATCGAAATCAGCCCCCGTCATGGCTATGAAATCATCAAGGCCATCGAAGAGCGTTGCGGCGGCGCGTATGCGCCCAGCCCGGGCGCCGTGTATCCGACCCTGACCTTGCTGGAAGAGCAGGACTACGTCACGTCAGGCGAAAGCGCCAGCGGCAAGAAGCTCTACACGATCACGGACCTGGGCCGCGCCTACCTCGACGAGAACCGCGCCCAGGTGGACGGCATCCTGGCCCGCCTCGACATGTTCGCCCGCGTCCAGGCGCGCAATGCCTTGCCCGAACGCGTGCGCCAGGCCATGCACACCCTCAAGCATGCGCTCTTGCTGAACAAGAGCAACTGGAGCGAAGCGGAAGCCGAGCGCGTATCGGCCGTGCTGGAACAGGCGGCCAACGCCATCGTCGACAGCCACTGAGCCCACTTTACAAGGACAAGCAATGACTACCGCCTCACCAGCATCACCTGCAGCACCTCGTCCGCATGCCATCGAGCGCGTGCGCCATGACTTGAAACTGCGCGTGCTCACCGTCGTGCGCACGGAGCAGCTGACGCCGCACATGCGCCGCATCACCCTGGCCGGCGACGACCTTGAAGGCTTTGTCTCGCCCGCGCACGACGACCACGTGAAACTGTTCTTCCCCGCTCCGGGCCAGGCCAGCCCCGTGTTTCCCGTGCTGGGCAATGGCGCCAACCCGATCCAGTACGCGGAAGGGGCGCGCCCCATCGCCCGCAACTACACGCCGCGCCGCTACGACGCCGCGCGGCGCGAGCTGGAAATCGACTTCGTGCTGCATGGCGACGGTCCCGCGGCCAGCTGGGCGGCGCAAGCGGCGCCCGGCCAGACCCTGGGCGTGGGCGGCCCGCGCGGCTCGATGCTGGTGCCGCTCGATTTCGACTGGTATGTGCTGGTGGGCGACCAGACGGCCTTGCCGGCCATCGCCCGCCGCCTGGAACAGCTGCCGGCCACGGCGCGCGCGATTGCCGTGATCGACATCGTCGAAGACGGCGAGCAGGTCGCGCTGGACAGCGCGGCGCAGCTGGACGTGCGCTGGGTAGCGCGCAATGGCCGCAGCGGCGCCTTGCTGCTGCAGGAACTGGCGAAGGTCGCCTTGCCGCAGGACGGCGACGGCTACGTATGGGTGGCGTGCGAGCATGCGCAGGTACAGGGCTTGCGCGGGCATTTCATTGAAGCCGGGGTGCCGAAACAGCATTTGCACGTGGCCAGCTACTGGAAGCATGGCGTGGAAGAGCACCACGAGCACCATGACGACTGATTAAAGCCGGGGTCAGACCCCCTCATGCGTCGACGTATGATATTACGTCGACGCGTTTGAGGGTCTGACCCCAGATTTCAACTTACTTCAACAACCCCGCCAGCTCCACCGCCGTCTTGACCTGCATCTTGTCGAAGATATGCGCGCGGTGGACTTCCACGGTGCGCATGCTGATGCCCAGCTTGTCGGCCACCACCTTGTTCATCTTCCCCGCCAGAATCAGGTCCAGCACTTCGCGCTCGCGCGTCGACAGGGTGGCCAGGCGCGCGTGCACGGCGGCCAGTTCGCCTGCCTGGCGCGAGTTGGCCAGCCCCTGCTGCACGCGGTCCATCAGGTCGTTGTCGTTGAACGGCTTTTCAAAGAAGTCGAAGGCGCCCCGTTTCAGGCTGTCGACGGCCATCGGCACGTCGCCGTGGCCGGTGAGGAAAATCACGGGCAGGCGCGCCGTCAGGTCGCGCTTGACCAGCTGGTCGAACAGGGCGATGCCGTTCATGTCGGGCATGCGCACGTCGAGCAGCACGCAGTCGCCGGCGGCATCGAAGCTGCCGTCCAGGCTGTCGAGGAATTGCTGGGCGCTGGCGTAGTTGCGCGCCTCGATGCTGCGCGAGGCGGCCAGCCAGGACAGGGAGTCGCGCACGACCTCTTCGTCGTCAATGATGTGTAGCATGGTGTCTCCGGCTTGTCGTTGTTGTCGCTTAGTGCGGCGCGCGCGGCGCAGCCGGCACGCTGAATGTAAAGATAGTACCGCCAACGGGGTTGGCGCTGAAGGTCAGCGCGCCGCCGTGAAATTCGATGGCGGTGCGGCAGATGTTCAGGCCCATGCCCATGCCTTCGGACTTGGTCGAGAAAAACGGCGAAAACAGCCGCTCCGCCACGTCCTGGGGAATGCCATGGCCATGGTCGATCACGGCCACCGTCACCATGCCCTGCTGCGCGTCGTGGCTGGCCCGCAGGCGCATGATACGCCGTCCCGGCGCCGTATCCTGCATGGCCTCGATGGCGTTGCGCGTCAGGTTCAGCAGCACTTGTTCGATCATCACGGGATCGGCGCGCAGCAGCGGCAGGTCCGCCGGCAGCTCTTCCTGGATGGTGACGTAGTATTTGCGCGCCTGCAGGTCGATCAGCGCGCGGATGCCGTCGATCAGGGTGCGGATGGCGATATCCTGGCGCTGCGGTTCGCTCTTGCGCACGAAATCATGCACGCTGCGGATGATCTGGCCGGCCCGCTGCGCCTGCGCGCTGGCCTGTTCCAGCGCCGGCTTCAGGGTGTTCGGCTCGACGGGCGCGCCGCTGTCGATGGCGCGGCGGATCAGGTTCAGCGCGCCCGTCGTGTAGCTGGAAATGGCCGCCAGCGGCTGATTCAATTCATGCGCCAGCATCGACGCCAGCTCGCCCATGGTGGCCAGGCGCGAACTCGTTTGCAGCTTTTCCTGCTGCTGGCGGTTCAGTTCCTCGACCCGCTTGCGGTCCGAGATGTCGAGCACGGAACCCATCCAGCCCGTCTGCTGGCCGTTCTTGTCCACCAGCGGCGCCTCGAAGATCAGCACGGGCACGCGCGTGCCGTCCGGACGCTGGAAATAGGTCTCGAACTGCGGCGTGGGATTGCCGGCCAGCGCCTTGACGAAGCGCTGCTGGTATTCTTCCAGCGCCTCGGGCACCCAGTAGGGCATGGGCGGCAGACGCCCCAGGATTTCCTCGGGCGGATAGCCGACGATCTGGCAGAACGCGGGATTGACATAGGTGACGCGGCCTTCCAGGTCGCGCGCGCGCATGCCCGTCACCAGCGAGTTTTCCATCGCCGTGCGAAACAGCATCTGCTGGCGCAGCGCGCCTTCGGCCACCAGGCGGCGCGAAATATGCCGCCACAGGGCCAGCAAGCTCCACAGCAGTCCCAGCGACAGGGCGATGACGGAGCCGACCAGCAGGTTGGGCAGCAGCTTGGGCTGGCTTTTCACGCTGTCGGTAAACAGGGTGATGGTGGCGCCGGGCACGTCGAGCGCGCGCTTGTGCGTGTACACGCCATGGCCGGGGCCGGCCGCGGCGCGCCGCGCCAGCACCTTGTCGTCGCGGTCGATCAGCGAAATCTGGTTATCCTGGGCGAACCACCACGGCACCATTTCATCGAGCAGGCTGCTGATCTGGTAGGTGGCCACCAGGCTGCCCACATAGCGCTGGCCGTCGAACAGGGGCTGGTGGTAATCCATCAGCATGGCGCCGGGCGGCGCGTCGGGAAAGCCGCTCTGCTGCGAAGGCTGGGCGTACTGGCCCCGGTGCAGGCGGCGCGCATTGTCGGCGGCCGTCAGCGAGGCCGGCGAGAACGACAGCGCATGCGGCAGGCTGTTGTCGCTGGTCGCCAGCACCTTGCCGCTGGTGTCGAGCCACAGCACGCGCTGCAGTTCGCGGCCGTTGCGCAGCATCTGCTGCAGCCGTTCGTGCACTTTTTCCGCGCCCAGCGAGGCGCTGGCGATGTCCACCCCCAGGTTGAACAGGCTTTCCTCGTTGCGCGCCAGCTGAAAGCGGATGGTCTGCTCCACCCACAGGGTGTCGGCGATCAGCTGCTCCTGGCGCTCGTTGCTCTCCATCTGGCGCGCCTGCCAGGGCAGCCAGAACAGGATGGACAGGAACAGCAGCAGCAGGATCACGGGCAGCAGCCAGCGCATCGGGCTCGATAGCTTGAAGCGGCGCGCAAAAGTGGGGGAAGTCGGCATGGCTGGCAGGGTAGCGGCTTATCGGGAGCCGGCTATTGTGGTTAACCACAATAGCCGCAGTAGTTTCTTTGGCACAATATCCAAATAGACAAAAAATAAAGTTTTTAAAAAAACCACTCAGGAGACAAAAAATGCAACTGCCGCCTATGAAAACCCTGTTCGTCGCGCTGTGCGCCGCCATCGGCGCCACCGCCGGCGTCCACGCCTACGCGCAAGCGCCCATCGTCATCAAATTCAGCCACGTCGTGGCCACCGACACGCCGAAAGGCCAGGCCGCCGAACGCTTCAAGCAACTGGCCGAAAAAGCCACGAACGGCAAGGTGAAGGTCGAACTCTACCCGAACAGCCAGCTGTACAAGGACAAGGAAGAACTCGAAGCCCTGCAGCTGGGCGCCGTGCAGATGCTGGCGCCGTCGCTGGCCAAGTTCGGCCCCCTGGGCGTGAAGGAATTCGAAGCGTTCGACCTGCCCTACATCTTCCCCACCAAGACGGCGCTGTACAACGTCACCGAAGGCGAAATCGGCAAGAGCCTGCTGAAGAAACTGGAACCCAAGGGTATCACGGGCCTGGCCTACTGGGACAACGGCTTCAAGGTGATGTCGGCCAACAAGCCGCTGCATACGCCGGCCGACTTCAAGGGCCTGAAGATGCGCATCCAGTCCTCGAAGGTGCTCGACGCGCAGATGCGCGCGCTGGGCGCCAACCCGCAGGTGCTGGCCTTCTCGGAAGTGTATCAGGCGCTGCAGACGGGCGTGGTCGACGGCACGGAAAATCCGCCATCGAATATGTACACGCAAAAGATGCATGAGGTGCAAAAGCACGTGACCGTGTCGAACCACGGCTACCTGGGCTATGCCGTCATCGTCAACAAGAAATTCTGGGATGGCTTGCCGCCCGAAATCCGCGCCCAGCTGGAAAAAGCCATGCGCGAAGCGACCACGTTTGAAAAAGCCATCGCCCAGCGCGACAATGACCAAGCGCTCGACGCCATCAAGAAAGCGGGCAGGACGCAGATCTATACCCTGACGGTGCAGGAGCAGGCCGAATGGCGCAAGGCGCTGGCGCCCGTGCAGAAAGCCATGGAAGGGCGCATCGGCAAGGACCTGATCTCGGCCATCAACAAGGAAAGCGCGAAGTAAGCCGCAGGCTGTAGCGCGCCGCGCCGCCTGGCGCGGCAGGCAGGCCATCCCTGCCAGTCCGTTCGAACGGCTCCTGCGCGTCCTGCGCGGGAGTGCGTGCACCCGCATTCTTTGAAAGTCCACCATGAAATTTCTGGATCACCTGGAAGAGTGGCTGATCGCGTCCCTGATGGGCGCCGCCACCTTCATCATCTTCGTCGCGGTCGTGCACCGCTACCTGGCCGGCTTGCCGATCCCCGTCGTGCAGGACTTCCTGATTCAAATCAATACCAGCTGGGCCCAGGAACTGTGCATCTACATGTTCGTCTGGATGGCCAAGTTCGGCGCCGCCTACGGCGTGCGCACGGGCATCCACGTGGGTGTCGACGTCCTGATCAACCGCATGAACCCCCGCTGGCGCGACCGCTTCATCGTCTTCGGCCTGGCCGCCGGCGCCCTGTTTACGGGCATCGTGGGGACGCTGGGCGCCAGTTTCGTGTGGTCGATCGGCCACACGGACCAGACCTCGGCCGACATGGAAATCCCCATGTGGCTGGTCTACCTGGCCGTGCCGCTGGGTTCCTACCTGATGTGCTTCCGCTTCCTGCAGGTGATGGTGCATTTCATCAAGACGGGCGCCTTGCCCAAGCACGACCACTCGCACGTCGAGGGCCTGGACGATGAATTGACGGCGGAAGAAAAAGGAGCCAAGGCATGAACGCGCTGATTATTTTTGTATTGCTGCTGGCGCTGATGCTGACCGGCATGCCGATTTCCATTTCGCTGGGCCTGACGGTACTCACGTTCCTGTTCACCATGACCAGCGTGCCCATCGAATCGGTGGCCCTGAAGATTTTCACGGGCATCGAGAAATTCGAAATCATGGCCATCCCGTTCTTCATCCTGGCGGGCAACTTCCTCACGCATGGCGGGGTGGCGCGGCGCATGATCAACTTCGCCAGCTCCATGGTGGGCCACTGGCACGGCGGCCTGGCGCTGGCCGGCGTGATGGCGTGCGCGCTGTTTGCCGCCGTCTCCGGTTCCAGCCCCGCCACCGTGGTGGCGATCGGCTCCATCATCCTGCCGGCCATGGTCAAGCAGGGCTATCCGCGCGGTTTCGGCGCCGGCGTCATCACCACCTCGGGCGCCTTGGGCATCCTGATACCGCCATCGATCGTGATGGTGATGTATTCCGTCAGCACCAACACCTCCGTGGGCAAGCTGTTCATGGCGGGCGTGATTCCCGGCATGATGCTGGCCATGCTGCTGGGCCTGACCACGTGGTTTTTGGCGCGCAAGCATAACTATCCCCGCATGCAGAAGGCCAGCTGGGGCGAGCGCTTCGTCACGTTCAAGAAGAGCGCCTGGGGCCTGCTGCTGATCGTCATCGTCATGGGCGGCATCTATTCGGGCGCGTTCACGCCCACGGAAGCGGCCGCCATGGCTGCCGTGTACGCCTTCATCATCGCCGTCTTCGTCTACAAGGACTTGAAGATCAAGCAAGTGGGCAAGGTCTTGCTCGACTCGGCCGCCATGTCGGCGATGCTGTTGTACATCATCACGAATGCCGTGCTGTTCTCGTTCCTGATGACCAGCGAAAACATCCCGCAGGCGATGGCCGAATGGATCACGGGCAAGGGCCTGGGCGTGGTCAGCTTCCTGCTGGTGGTCAACGTCCTGCTGCTGTTGGCGGGAAACGTCATGGAGCCGTCGTCGATCGTGCTGATCATGGCGCCCATCCTGTTCCCCGTCGCCATGAAGCTGGGCATCGATCCCGTGCACTTTGGTATCTTGATCGTGGTCAACATGGAAGTGGGCATGTGCCATCCGCCCGTGGGCTTGAACCTGTACGTGGCTTCCGGCATCACGAAGATGGGCATTTCCGAACTGACCGTGGCCGTGATGCCGTGGCTGCTGACGATGCTGGGCTTCCTCGTGCTGATCACCTACGTACCACAAATCTCGCTGTGGCTGCCAAATTTAATTTACAACTAAAATAACTGTCCCCGTCATGGTGCAAAAAAAGTCGATCCTGCCGAATAAATGCGCTATGATGGGCGGCCTTACGGGGAAACACGTATAAGCATATACGCCCTGGTAGCAAGGCTGACATACAGAATTGGTAACAAGGTTGGTGGGGGAGTGGTCTATAAAAACGGTATTGATACCGGGGATATATTGAGGAGACACACGTTTCACAGAAGTTGTTGAGTCATAGCTGTCTGCGGCCACAAGCCGGCACCGGCGGACCCAAACGACCGGGAACGTGAAGCAATATTTGAAGCGCACCGGCTGGTGCGCTTTTTTTTCGTGCCCCGGAAACGTCCGCCGGCACCCCCAAAGTCGGTGCATAATCGCCGTGGCGCCGTCTCCGGCGCCGGCAGGTTGCATATATGCCACACTTGAATAATGATCAGCAGATGAAAAAACAACAGGGCAGTGAACTGTTCAGCGCCATCGTGGCCGCGCCGTTCGGCGCCATGGGCGTGCGCACGCTGGATGGCCAGTTGCGCGAACTGGTCTACCTGCCGCCGCACTTTGCGGAAAAAGACGCGCAGGATGCCGTCTCCGCACTCGCGTGCGCGCAGCTGGCGCGCTATTTCCGCGACCCCGATGCGCCGTTCGACCTGCCCCTGGCCGCGCAGGGCAGCGCCTTCCAGCACAAGGTCTGGGCCGCCATCGCGCAGATTCCGCGCGGCAAGGTGCGCACGTATGGCGACGTGGCGCGCTTCATCGGTTCGGCGCCGCGCGCCGTCGGCCAGGCATGCGGCGCCAACTGGTACCCGCTGGTGATCCCGTGCCACCGGGTCACGGCTGCCGGCGGCCTGGGCGGCTTTTCCCACCACGACGACGCCGACGGTTTTCACCTGGGCGTCAAGCGCTGGCTGCTGGCGCACGAAGGCGTCGAGGGGATGCGGTGGTCGGCACGATGATGAACAGCCTGCTGGCGCCCGATAACGCCACCCTGATCGACGAATTCTGCGACAGCCTGTGGCTGGAAGACGGCTTGTCGAAAAACTCGCTGGACGCCTACCGGCGCGACATGCGCCTGTTTGCGCGCTGGCTGGAAGTGAACCGGCCCGGGCGCGCGGGCCTGTACGACGTGTCCACGGCCGATATCGAAGCGTATTTCGCGGCCCGCCACGACGAGAGCAAGGCGACCTCGTCGAACCGGCGCCTGTCCGTGCTCAAGCGTTTTTACCAGCTGGCCTTGCGGCACAGGCATATCGCCGCCGACCCCTGCCTGAAGATGGTGTCGGCCAAGCAGCCCGCGCGCTTCGTGCATACCTTGAGCGAAGCGCAGGTGGAAGCGCTGCTGGCGGCGCCCGATGTGAACACGCCGCTGGGCCTGCGCGAGCGCACCATGCTCGAACTCATGTATGCGAGCGGCTTGCGCGTGTCGGAACTGGTGGACTTGAAATCCGTGGAGCTGAGCCTGAACGACGGCGTGCTGCGCATCACGGGCAAGGGCAGCAAGACGCGCCTGGTGCCGTTCGGCGAACAGGCGCGCCTGTGGATCGAGCGCTACCTGAAGGAAGCGCGCGGCGTCATCCTCGACGGGCAGATGGACGATGCGCTGTTCGTCACGCGGCGCGGCGGCGCCATGACGCGGCAAATGTTCTGGGTCGTGATCAAGAAGCATGCGCTGAGCGCCGGCATCACGGCGCCGCTGTCGCCGCACACCCTGCGCCACGCGTTCGCCACCCATTTGCTGAACCATGGCGCGGACTTGCGTGTTGTGCAATTGTTACTGGGGCACTCCGATATTTCCACCACGCAGATTTACACGCATGTGGCCCGCGAACGGCTGAAACTGCTGCATGCGCAGCATCATCCGCGAGGCTAAACATTTGGTGTTTGGCCCAACTACGTCATAATGTGCCTTATGTGCTTATCTGTAACATCTAAAAACTAAAGAGGTAGTAAATGGCCAAGACAAATTTCCAATACGAAAAACGGCAAAAAGAGCTGGAAAAGAAGAAGAAAGCCGAGGAAAAAGCCAGGCGCAAGCTGGAAGCGAAAAACAATCCCAAGCCGGCCGACGGTGCCGAGGGCGATGAGCCGGAAGCGGACGACGTTGACACCGCCGCCGACGGCGACGCTCCCGTGCAGCCGCAGTAATTCCCCGTTCTTCCTGACCGGTGCGGCATGGCCGCGCCGGCCCCGCCTCGCATTTTCCTTCCCCTTGCTATAACGTCGGCCGCCGGCCGATGGCCAGTTGCAGCTGCGTGCTGGCGATGGCCGCATCGGCGCGCGCCTGCACATAGCCCTGGTAGGCCTCATCGGCCGAACGCTGCGCCGCCAGCCATTCCAGCAGCGAGGCATTGCCGCTGAAGTAGGACAGGCGCATGCCATCGACCACCTTTTGTGCATCGACCAGCACGCCGTCGTGGTAGCGCGCCAGCCGCTCCTGCGCCGCGCGCAGCAGCTGCTGCGCCGTGCGCACTTGCGTTTCCGCTTGCAGTTCCGCCTGGCGCAAGGCCAGCATCGCCTGCGTGACGCCGGCTTCGGCCTGCACCACGTCGCCCTTGTCGCGCCGCGACAGGGGGATGGGGATGGCCAGCGAGACGGACAGCACGCGCGAGCGGGACGCGCCATCGACGGGATTGCCGCTGCCGTCGATACCGTCATGGTAGCCGCGCGCGGCGGCGAGGCCCAGCGTGACGGTGGGGTCGACGGAGCGGTTGGCGCGCACGAGCGCCGCGCCGTCGCGCAGATTGTCCAGCGTGGCGCGGGCGATGCGCACGTCGCTGCGGGCGTCGAGCGCCAGCGGCACGAGGGTGCTGGCATCGCCGCCGTCCACCACGCTGAAATCGCAGGCCAGCTGCGCCTGCGGGAACAGGGCGTCGAACGGGCGTCCCAGCGGCGGCGACAGGTTCAGCATGGCGCTGTCGGCCTCGCTGCGCGCCTGCGCCAGTTCGGCCTGGAACTGGTCGCGTTCCACGCGCGACTGCAGCAGCTCGATGCCGCCCACGTCGCCCGCCTTGCGCCGCACCGTATTCGCTTCCACCACTTTCGACAGGGCCGCCATGGTCTGCTGCTTGCGCGCGGCCACTTCGCGCGTGCGGCACGCTTCCGTGAACGCCGCCGCGGCCGTGCCATACAGTTCGCTCCTGAAGCCGGCCACCGTTTCCTCGGCCAGCGCGACATTGCTGTGTGCCGCTTTCAGGCGCGCGGCGCGCTTGCCGCCTGTCTCGATGGCCATGCTGATGGCCGGGTTCCACGTGACGGGACGGTGCTCGACGCTGCGCACCGTCTCGCGCGTGGCGCCCAGGGTGAACTCGGGATCGGGACGCAGGCCGGCGATGCCGATGCCCGCCTTGGCCGAGACGATGCCCTGCTGCTGCGCCTGCAGTTCCAGGCTGTTGCTCTCCACGGCGGACAGGTAGGTCTCGAAGGTCAGGGGGGCGGCGGCGGCACAGGGCGCCAGCAGGCAGGCCGCCAGGATGCAATTAAATCGTGTCATGGGTCGTTCCTTCCGTTTGCGTCTGGCGCTTTGCTACATACGCCTCGATCAGGTAATACAGGGCCGGCAGCAGCAGCAGGGTGAGCGCCGTGGCCGTCACCAGGCCGCCCACCACCACGGTGGCCAGCGGGCGCTGCACGTCGCTGCCCAGGCCCGTGGCCAGCATGGCCGGCGTCAGGCCCAGGGCGGCCACCGTGGCCGTCATCAGCACGGGGCGCATGCGGTCGCGCGCGCCTTCGAGCACGGCGTCGCGCAGGCTTTTTCCCTCTTCGCCGCGCAGGCGGTTGATCTGCGCCAGCATCAGCACGGCATTCAAGACCGCCACGCCGAACAGGGCGATGAAGCCCACGGCGCTCGACACGTTCAGGGTCATGCCGCGCAGGTGCAGCGCGGCCAGGCCGCCCAGCATGGCCAGCGGCACGGCCAGCAAGACCAGCGCGGGCTGGCGCAGGTTGCGGAACTGGCCGAACAGCAGCAGGAACATGGCGCCCAGGGTCATCGGCAGGATCAGGGCCAGCCGGCTTTGCGCGCGCTGCAGGTTCTCGAACTGGCCGCCCCATTCGACGCTGATGCGCTGGTGCTCGTTGGCCACGGCCTGCGCCACCAGCGGGCGCGCTTCGGCCAGGAAGCCGGCCAGGTCGCGCCCGCGGGCATTCAGGCGCACGATGATGTGGCGCCGTCCCATTTCGCGCACGATCACGCTTTCGCCCGAGGTGGTGCCGATGCTGGCCACCTGCGCCAGCGGCACCTTGGCGCCGTTGGCGGCCGTCAGCATCAGGTTGGCGACGGCGTCGGGGCTGGAGCGCAGTGCGGGGGGAAAGCGCACGGAGATGTCGTAGCTTTTCTCGCCCACGTAGACCTGGCCGATGGGCGCGCCGCCGATGCCGGTGGAAATCAGGTCGGCCACGTCGGCCGCGTTGATGCCGTAGCGGGCCGCCTTCGCCCTGTCCAGTTCCACCTTCAGGTTGGGCAGCGGCGGTTCCACGTCCACGGCCACGTCGGAAGCGCCAGGGACGCCTTTCAGTACGCTGGCCACCTTGCCGGCGATGCGGCGCACTTCATCGAGGTCGTTGCCGAAGATTTTTACCGTCAGGTCGCTGTGCGCGCCCGACAATTTATCCTGCACGCCGTCGATCATCGGCTGCATGAAGGCCACCGTGTAGCCGGGCATGCGGGCGAAGCGCTCGTTCATTCTGGCGATCAGCTGCTGCTTGCTGATGCCGGACTTCCAGCTTCTGTACGGATGCAGCCCCACGCTTGCCTCGATGTGCGACGGCGTCCAGTAATCGGTGCCGTCGTCGTTGCGCCCCGTCTGCGTGACGATGGTCGACACTTCGGGAAATTCCAGCGCGGCGCGGCGCAGTTCGCTGGCCATCTCGGAAGCCTTTTCCAGGGTGATCCCGGGCGGCATCTGCACCTGCAGCCATAACGATCCTTCGTCGAGATAGGGCAGGAAGTCGCGCCCGATGGTGCCGCCCAGAAGGGCCAGCCCCGCCAGCGAGGCGGCGCAGACGGCGGCCACCCAGCGCCGCCTGCCCACGGCGCGCTCGAGGAAGCGGCCATAGGCGGCCGCCAGCCTTTCCAGCACGCGGTTATGGAAGGTGCGGCGCGGCTTGCGCAAGGCCAGCCAGGCCAGGCCCGGTATCAGCACCAGCGCCACCACCAGCGCGCCCACCAGTGCCGCGCCCACCGCATACGCCATGGGCGAGAACAGCTTGTATTCGATGCGCTGAAAGGCGAACAGGGGCAGGTAGGCGGCGATGATGACGGCCATGCCGAACATGATGGGGCGCGCCACCTGCAGGGTGGCCTCGATGGCGTCCTGCAGTGTCAGGGGCCGTTCCTGTTCCCGTTCGCGGCGGCGCAGCATGTTTTCCAGCACCACCACGGAACCGTCGACGAGGATGCCGAAGTCGATCGCCCCCAGCGACAGCAGGTTGGCGGGAATTTTAAAGTGGTGCATGAAGATGAAGGCGATCAGCAGGGCCAGCGGGATCGTCAGCGCGACGATGGCGGCCGCGCGCGGGCTGCCCAGGAACAGCAGCAGCACCAGGGCGACCAGCAGCATGCCTTCGCCCAGGGTAAATCCCACCGTGTGCAGGGTGGCGTCGATCAGCGAGCTGCGGTCCAGATAGGGTACGACCTTGACGTCCTTCGGCAGCAGATTGGCATTCAGGTCGTCGACGGCCGCATGGATGCCCGCCAGCGCCTCGGACGGGTTGAAATCCTTCAGCAGCAGGGTGATGCCTTCGATGGTGTCGGGGTTGTCGTCCTTGCCGAGGATGCCGCGCCGCTCCACGTTGCCGTAGGCGAGCTTGCCCAGGTCCTTCACCAGCACGGGCACGCCGTTCTTGCTGCTGACGACGACGTTGCCCATGTCGTCGAGCGAGTGCAGCAAGCCCACGCCGCGCACCACGTACGATTGCTGGCCGCGGTCGATGACGCTGCCGCCGCCGCTGATATTGTTGGCGTTGATGGCGTCCTTGACCTGCGCCAGCGAGAAGCCGTAGCTGTCCAGTTTTGCGGGGTCGAGTTCCAGCATGAACTGCGTGGTGAGTCCGCCGAAATTGCTCACATCGGCCACGCCGCGCACCTGCTGCAGGCGCGGGATCACGGTCCAGAACTGCAGCTCGGACAATTCGCGCAGGCTGCGGCTTTTCGATTCCAGCGTGTAGCGGTAGATTTCGCCCGTGGGCGAGGTGTAGGGATCGAGCCCCGGCTTGGCCTCGTACGGCAGGTTGACGCTGGCGAGCCGTTCCTGCAGCCGCTCGCGCGTGAAGTAGCCGTCGCTGCCATCCTCGAACACCACCGTGATCAGCGACAGCGCGAACAGGCTGCGCGTGCGCAGCACATGCATGCCGGGCGTGCCCAGCAGCGCGCGCTCCAGCGGAATGGTGATCTGCTGTTCGATTTCCTCGGCGCCCAGGCCCGGCACCTGCGTGACGATCTGCGAGGTGACGTCGGCGATGTCGGGATAGGCCTCGATGGGCAGCTGCTTCCAGCTGTACACGCCGTAGGCGGCGACGAACAGCAGTACCAGCCAGACGATGCCGCGCCGCTGGCAGCAGGTGGCGATGAAACGGTCAATCATTGAGCAGCACTCCTTCCTTGACGACGATGCGCTCGCCCGCCTTCAGGCCCGAGACGATTTCCACCTGCCCGCCATGGCTGGCGCCCACTTCCACCGTGCGCGGCGTGAACAGCAGCGCGCTGCGCTCCACCATCACGCGCGTCGACAGGCCGCTTTGCAGCACGGCCGATGCCGGCACCACGATGGCGCGCCGGCTGGCGCCGGCAAAACCCGCGTGGGCGAACATGCCCGGCTTGAAGGTGCCGGCGCGGTTGTCGATGGCCACGCGCACCTTCACCGTGCGCGTTTCCGCATCGAGCACGGCGCCCACGTACGCGACCTTGCCCTCGAAATGCTTGCCGGGCCAGGCGTCGACACTGATGCGCGCCGTCTGGCCCACGGCCACCTGCGCCAGGTCTTTCTCGGCCACGTTGGCCGACAGCCAGACGGTGGACAGGTCGGCCACCGTCATGACGGGCGCGTTGATATCGTTCCAGTAGCCGCCCTGGGCGCCGTCCATGGCGATCACGGTGCCGGCAATGGGCGAGCGCAGCACGTAGTCGCGGCGCGAAGCGCGCGCGCTGGCGCCGTACTGGGCCAGCTTGTCGGCGCTGGCCTGGGCGTCGCTGTTGGCTTGCGCGAACGCGGCCTGCGCCGATTCGTATTCCTTGCGCGCGGCGATTTCCGCCTCGAACAGGGTTTTCTGGCGCTCCAGTTCCTGGCGCGCCTGCAGCAGGGCAGACCTGGCTTTGCTGTCGTCCGCGTAGGCGGCGCTCAGTTCCGCCGAGTCCAGCGTGAACAGGGGCTCGCCCGCCTTCACGCTGTCGCCCAGTGCCCGCTGCAATCGGGTGATGCGCCCGGCCAGGGGCGGCGTGATCTTCACCAGTTTTTCGGGCATGGCTTCGATGCTGCCCGGCGCATCCGTCTGCGTGGCGATATCCTGTTCCAGCACGGCGGCGACCTGCAGGCGCTGGCGCAGCGGCGACAGCTTGTCGACGGCGATGCTGCCGTCGTCCAGATGGCGCGCCTGGGCTGGCGATTCGGCGGGCGGCGTGGCCGCCGCCGTCGGTCTGGCGCAGCCGGCAAGGGCCGAGCAGCTGAGGGCCACGGCGAGCGCGCAGCAGGCGCCCAGGGTGTTGCGGGTGGTCGTGTTCATCCCGTGTTTCCTTGTTGTTGGTGGTGATGGGGCATGCGTGGATGCCATGCCCAGGCGGGCGGTCAGAAGGGGCGCAGGTGGCGCGGACAGCGTCACTACAGCGCCGGAAAAGCATAGCAAGGCCGTCCTGAAGAAGCGCCCAAGAACGCCTGAATCATTCTTCAGGTTGCGCGCGCGCGCAGTGCGGCGCGGTAAAATGCAGGCATGGAAAACACGGCGCAATGGGAAAGGCAGGCATGAGAATCCTCCTGGTGGAAGACGACCGCAAGGCGGCGCGCCTGCTGGCGCGGGGCTTGCAGGAAGAAGGCTTCGTCGTCGACGTGGCCCACAGCGCCGAGGAAGGCGAAGAGGAAAGCTACGCCGTCGACTACGACCTGATCGTGCTGGACTGGATGTTGCCGGGCAAGCAGGGCATCGATTTTTGCCGCGACCTGCGCGCGCGCGCCATCCAGACGCCCGTGCTGATGCTGACCGCGCGCGACGCCACGGCCGACCGGGTGGCGGGCCTGAACACGGGTGCCGACGATTACCTGACCAAGCCGTTCGAATTCGAGGAACTGCTGGCGCGCATCCGCGCGCTGCTGCGCCGCTCCGACATCAGCCGTCCGCTGGTGCTGGCGCTGGCCGACCTGACGCTCGATCCCGTCAGCCACCAGGCCACGCGCGCCGGCGTGCCGCTGGTGCTCACGCCCAAGGAATACGCAATCCTGCTGATCCTGCTGCGCCAGGCGGGCGAAGTGGTCAGCCGCGCGCGCCTGGCCGAGCAGATCTGGCAGGCGGACCTGATCGGCATCGACAACCTGATCGATGTCCACGTGCGCAACCTGCGGGGAAAAGTCGATGCGCCGGGCTTGCCGGCCTTGATCCACACGGTGCGCGGACGCGGCTTCCGCCTGGCGGAAAACAATGGTGGCTAGCTTTCGCAAGCGATTGCTGCTGGTGCACCTGGCCGTCATCCTCGCCATCGTCGTCTGCACCGCGCTGGCCGGCTACTGGGGCCTGTCGCGCGCCGTGCATGGCCAGCTCGATGCGGCCCTGCTGGCGCTGGCCGAGACGGAAATGGCCATGCTGCCGGCCGCGCCGCGCCAGCCCGTGCAGGTGCACGAGGTGGCGTCCGGCCTGGCGCCGCCGTCGTTGACGCGGCTCGACCGCCTGGTGCAGATCATCGATGGCGATGGCCGCGTGCTGGCGCGCAGCCGCAACCTGGAGGCGGCGCAGCTGCCGGCCTCAGCGGCCCTGCTGGCGCGCCTGGCGGCCGGCGACACCGTCTTCGAAACCCTGCCCAAGTTCGGCGAGGAGCCGCTGCGCATGGTCTCCGTTCCCGTGCCTACCTCCGGCGCACGCCTGGCGGTGCAGGTGGCCGGCTCGCTCGACGACGTCAACCACGTGCTGGCCGCGGCCACGGTGCTGTTTGGCGCCATGGCGCTGGCCCTGCTGGCGGCCGTGGGGCTGGCCGGCGAAATGCTCACGCGCCGCGTGCTGGGCGCCATCGACGACGTGGTGCGGCAGGCGCATTCGATCGGCGAGGCCAGCCTGCACCAGCGCCTGCCCCATCCCGGCACGCGGGACGAGATCGGCCGCCTGGTCGATACCCTGAACGCCATGCTGGACCGCCTGGAACACGGCTACGACGCGCAGCGGCGCTTCACGGCAGACGCGTCGCATGAATTGCGCTCGCCCCTGTCGCGCCTGCGCACGGAAATCGAGATCACCCTGCGCCGCCCGCGCGAGTCGCCCGAATACGTCGACGCGCTGGCCTCCTGCCTCGATGAAGTGCAGCGGCTGACGACCCTGGTGGAAGAACTGCTGATGCTCACGCGCCTGGACGTGGGCCAGGAGCGCAATGCCGTGGAAACGGTCGCGCTCAATCCGCTCGTGCGGGCGGCGGCCCAGCGACTGGAAAAGCCGGCAGCGCAGCGCGGCATCCGCATCGTCGTCGATGCAGGCGCGCCCGTGCACGCGCGCGTGGCGGCCGGTCCCGTGGACCTGGTGCTGGCCAACCTGCTCGACAACGCCGTGAAGTTTTCGCCGTCCGGCAGCGTCATCAGCGTGCACGTGGCGCGCGACGGCGGCGACGCGCTCGTTGGCGTGAGCGATGCCGGACCGGGCATCGGCGTGGAAGACTTGCCGCACCTGTTCGAGCGTTTTTACCGGGGCGCCCAGGCGCGCGCGGGCGAGGCGCCCGGCTTCGGCCTGGGCCTGGCCCTGTCGCAAGCCATCGTGCACGCATACGGCGGCAGCATCGAGGCGCAGAACCGCCCGCAAGGCGGCGCGCTGTTCATCATGCGCCTGCCCGCTTCAGGCTGAAGGCGCGACGCCTTCCCAGCGCACTTGCCGCACCTGCGGCCAGGCGCCCGCGCGGTTGACGAAGCGCACCAGCACGGCGCGCTGCACGGCCTGGCACAGCACCGTGGCGATCAGCCGCACCACCTGCCTGGCCTCGTCCCAGCTGCGCTGCATCTGCGCCGGCGCCAGGCCCGCGCCCTTGAGTTCGGCCAGCAGCAGGCGCACCACGTGGTCGGCCTGCGCGGCCGGGCAGGTGACGGTCAGGCGGTAGGTGGCGACGGCGGGACCGCGCCGGGCAATCCAATGGAAGAATTTTTTCATCATCACACTCCCCGTTCGGCGACAAATTCCGCGTTGTTCACCAGCGCCCAGCGCACGGCCGAGACGCTGCCTTCCAGGCTGACCTGGCTGACGATCTGTTCCAGCAATCCCAGGCTGGACAAGGGCGTGAGCAGGTCGGCGCGCACTTCGATGCGTCCCGCCTGCGCCGCGTCCTCGCTGTGCAGCGATTGCAGCATCAGCGCCGGCATGCCGCTGATCATGCGCAGCATCAGGTTGCGCACCTGGACTTCCTGCTCCGCCTCGCACACGGCCGTGACGCGGTAGATGCTTTCCGTCTCGATGCCCGCCTCGCTGCCGTGGGCATTGATGCGCTGCGCCAGGTGGCGCAGCACCAGGTTGGCGACCAGCACGAAGCCCGTTCCGATGGCCGCTTCCAGCGCAAAACCGAGGCCGCACAGCACGCCGATGGCGGCCGAGCACCACAGGGTGGCCGCCGTGTTCAGGCCGCGCACCGTCATGCCTTCGCGCATGATGACGCCGGCACCCAGGAAGCCGATGCCCGACACCACCTGCGCGGCGATGCGCAGGTGGCCATCGGGATCGCCTTCGAGCACGGAAACCATCACGAACAGCGAGGCGCCGACGGACACCAGCGCGTTCGTGCGCAGGCCCGCCATGCGCTGGCGCAGCTGGCGTTCGGCGCCGATCATGGCGCCCAGGGTCAATGCCGCGGCAACGCGCAGCGCAAAGTCAAATACCACCATCAGTTTCTCCCGGCTGGGGAGGAACAGGCGAGTGCACAGGGCGAAGACTATCCGCCCGGATTGGGTCAGCAGGCGATAACGGGGGAACGATGAGGAGGGAAGTGGCGGCGAGTCTGTACTGCCGCCGGTAAAACCGCACCTTGCCGGAGGCAAGGCGGGCGGAATGCGCGCGTCTTGCCTAAGGCCGATCGCCGATGGTCAATCGACTACTGTCACTGGAACAAGCACCCACGAGTCACTCCATATCATTGATAACGGGGGACAGTCTAGCCAGCGGGGCCGCTTTGGTCAACTGAAGCTCTCTTCAGGAAGCCGCCGCGTCGTCCCCGCCAATGCGGGGACGGTGAAGGCGACCGGCAGATCAGTGGGCGTGTGCCTTGCCATCGTCCGCGTGCGCATCGGCGTGGGCGTGCTCGTCGCCGCCGCCGAAGAAGCGCGCGGCGCGCTTGCCCAGGCTGTCGAGGTAGGTGTAGGCGACGGGCACCACCACCAGCGTCAAGAGCGTCGAGGTGATCACGCCGCCGATGACGGCGCGGCCCATCGGCGCCTGCGATTCGCCGCCGTCGCCCATGCCGATGGCCATCGGCAGCATGCCGAAGACCATCGCCAGTGTCGTCATCAGGATGGGGCGCAAGCGCACCTGGCCCGCTTCCATCAGCGCCTCGAACTGCCCCAGGCCTTCGCGCTGGCGCTGGTTGGTGAAGTCCACCAGCAGGATCGCATTCTTGGTGACCAGGCCCATCAGCATGATGAAGCCGATCACGGAGAAGATGTTCAGGGTGCTGCCCGTAATCAGCAGCGCGGCCAGCACGCCGATCAGGGACAGCGGCAGGGACACCATGATGGCGACGGGCTGCAGGAAGCTGCCGAACTGCGACGCGAGCACCAGGTAGATGAAGATCACGGCGATGCCCAGCGCCATCACCGCGCCGCCCATGGTTTCGGCCATCTGCTGCGCGTTGCCGGCCACGTCGAAACGCACGCCGGGCGGCAGGTCGATGGACTTGATGGCTTTCTGCACGTCGGCGTCGACGTCGCCGGCAGGGCGGCCCTGCACGCCCGCATAGATGGCGACCCTGCGCTGCAAGGCCTGGCGTTTCAGCACTTGCGGGCTGGACGACGGCACGAATTCGACCACCTGGCGCAGCGGAATCATGACGGGCTTGCCGTTTGCATCGAGCTTGCTGGACGCCAGCGACAGGTCGGCCAGGTCGGCCACCTTTTGCCGGCCCGACTTGGGCAGCTGCACGTTGACGTCGTAGTTTTGCCCGTCGGATGCCAGCCAGTGGCTGACCGTGTCGCCTGCCACGAACGGGCGCAGGGCATTGCCGATCTGCTGCACCGACAATCCCAGGTCGCTGGCCAGCTCGTTGTTGATCTTCACGGTGGTCGACGGATTGGCGCCTTCCTGGCTGTATTCCATGTCGGTCAGGCCCTTGATGTTGCGCATCTTGTCCATCAGGGTATGCGCCACCGCATCGAGCTTGCCTTCATCCGTGCCCAGGATGGCGATGAAGATGGGGCGCTGGCCTACGGACAGGGTGATGCCGGCAATCGGCGCCAGGCGTTCGCGGATCAGCTTTTCCAGTTCCTGCTGCGACCGGCGCTTGTGCTGCTTGATGTCCGTCAGCTTCAGGTTCACCTCGGCCGCGTTGCGGCCATCGGGCGTGCCGATGTTGGCCACCAGGCTGTCGATTTCGGGGAATTCCTTCAGCGCCGTTTCGATCTGGCGCACCTTGGAATCCGTGTATTCGAGGCTGGAACCGACGGGCGTCTTGAAGCGCAGGTTGACCCAGCCCTGGTCCGTTTCCGGGAACATCTCGCCGCCGATCATGGGCACGAGCATCAGGCTGCCCGCGAACAGCGCCACGGCCGTGGCCAGGGTGGTCTTGCGCCAGCGCAGGGCCACTTTCAGTACCTTGCCATACCAGACGTGCAGGCGGTCGATGCCCGTCTCGATCCAGGCCATGAAGCGGCCCAGCCATGGCGCGTACTTGAAGCGGTCCTTGACGGGGTCGCGCCAGACGGACGACAGCATGGGGTCGAGGGTGAAGCTGACGAACAGCGATACCAGCACGGCGACGGCCACGGTGATGCCGAACTGCAGGAAGAAGCGGCCGATGATGCCGTCCATGAAGGCCACGGGCACGAACACGGCGACGATGGCGAACGTGGTGGCCATCACGGCCAAGCCGATTTCATTGGTGCCGTCGTTGGCCGCCTTGTAGTGGTTCTTGCCCATGCCCAGGTGGCGCACGATGTTTTCGCGCACCACGATGGCGTCATCGATCAACAGGCCGATGCACAATGACAGCGCCATCAGGGTCAGGAAGTTCAGGGTGAAGCCGAAGGCCTTCATGGCGATGAAGCTGGCCAGCACGGAGATCGGCAAGGTCAAGCCCGTGATGATGGTCGAGCGCCACGAGTGCAGGAACAGGAAGACGATCACCATGGTCAGCACGGCGCCTTCGATGATGGTGCGCTTGACGTTATTGAGCTGGCTTTGCACGCGCTCCGATTCGTCGTCCAGCACGCGCAGGGTGATATCGGGCGGCAGCGTCTTTTGCAGGTCCGCCGCCACCTTCAGGATGCCGGTGCCCACTTCGACCACGTTGGCATCCTGCACCTTGGTGATTTCCATGGTCACGGCCTGCTGGCCGTTCATGCGCGAGATCGACAGCTCTTCCTGCTCGCCGTCGACCACGGTGGCCACCTGGTCCAGGTAGACGGGACCGACGGCGCGGCGCGCCACGATGATCTTGCCGAATTCGCGCGCATCCTTGATCTTGCCTTCCACGCGCACCAGCTGTTCGGCCGCGCCATGGCTGATGGAGCCGGCCGGCAGGTTGGTATTCGTGGCCTGGATGGCGCGGATCACTTCATCGACGCCGATGCCCTGGGCATTGAGTTCGATCGGCTTCATGCTGATGAGGATCTGGCGCGCGCGCAGGCCGCGCAGCTTGACCTGGCCCACGCCGGCCACGCCCTGGAAGCGCTTGCTGATGATCTGTTCCGTCATGGTCGACAGCGAGCGCAGGTCATGCCCGGTCGACGTCAGCACGATGGTGGCGATGGGACGTTCGTTGTCGCCTTCGGCGCGGGCGATGAACGGGTCCTTGGCTTCCTTGGGGAAGCGGGGGCGCACCAGGGCCACCTTGTCGCGCAAGTCCTGCATGGCCTTGTCCATGTTCGTCGACAGCTCGAATTCCAGGTAGACGCCGGCGCGTCCTTCCCACGAGTTGGCGCGGATGGTCTTGATGCCGCTGACGGTGTTGACGGCGTCCTCGATGGGGCGCGTGATGTCGTTTTCCACGGCCTCGGGCGAGGCGCCCGGATAGTTCACTTCAATGGCGGCGAACGGAAACTGCACGCTGGGCATGCTTTCCACGCCCAGGCCCCGGTACGAGAAGATGCCCAGCACCACCAGCGCCACCATGACCATGGTGGCAAAGACGGGATTCTGTATGCTGACTTTGGTCATCCACATGGCTTAATCCTTCCGCGCCAGCACGGCCGGCTGTGCGGCGGGCGCGGCGGGCGTCCCGGCAAAGGTCACGCCGTGGCCCGGCTTGACGCCATCGAGCCTGGCGACGATGACTTTCGCGCCCGGCACGAGACCGGACGTCACTTCCGCATAGCCTTCGTCTTCGTTGCGCAAGCCCAGGGTGACGGGCTGCGCGACCACCTTGTTGTTCACCAGCGCATACACGACGGGACCCTGCTTTTCATTGCGCACGGCCGTCAGGGGCACCAGCGGCGCCACGGGCGAACGTTCGGTGACGATGCTGCCCTTGGCGAACATGCCGCCGCGCAGCGCGCCATCGCCATTGTCGACGGCGATGTAGACGAGCATGGCGCGCGAGCCGCTTTCGGTGGTGGGGTTGATGCGCGCCACCTTGCCGGCAAAGTCGCGCGCGCCGAAGCCGTCGACCTTGAAGTGCACGTCCTGGCCCAGCTTGATGCGGGGAATTTCCGCGCTGGGCACGGGCGCTTCCAGGGTCAGCTGGGCCAGGTTGACGATGGTGTAGACGGGCATGTCGGGCGAGACTTTCTCGCCGGCCTGCAGATGGCGCTTGCTGACGATGCCGGCCATCGGCGCGCGGATCACCGTGTCGGCCAGCGCGATGCGGGCGATATCGAGCTGGGCGGCGGCGGACTTGACGTTGGCGCGCGCCAGGTCGACCGAGTTTTGCGTGGTGTCGTAAGCCGTCTGCGAAATGTATTTTTGCTTGAGCAGGGCCTGGCTGTTGGCTTCATTCTTGCTGGCCATCGACAATCGCGCCTGCGCTTCGTCCAGCATGGCTTGCTGCTGCGTCAGGCGGGCGCGCTGGTCGGCCGCGTCCAGGCGCACGAGGATCTGGCCATTGGCTACCTGCTGGCCTTCCTGCAAGGTCGTCTCGTGGATGACGCCGGAAACCTTGGCCTTGATGGTGGCCTGGGTCACGGGCGCCAGCGAACCGGACAGGGGCAAGCTGATGCTGAGCGCGCGCGCATCGATGGCGGCCACGTCGCCCTGCGCCAGTTCGTGCACGGGCGTCTTTGCCTGTTCCTTCTTCTTGCTGGCCTGCTGTTCGGCCGCCTTGGCGGCCTGTTGCTTCGATTGCATCACGGTCCAGCCGCCGCCGGCCAGGCCCAGCACGACCAGGATCAGCACGGGGGCGCGCCAGCGCCGGCGGCGCGTGGCTGCAAGGGGGGAGGCGGGGGGCAGGGTCTCGTTTTTCATAGGTATTTTGGGTCAGGAGCGGCGCAGGGGTTCGGCGCCAGGTCTCGATGGGGCCGGCCTGTGGCGGGCCGGGGGAATTCGGGTAGCGCATCACCGTGGCGGCCGCAGGCAGCACGCCTGCCGCTGCGGCCGTTCACGGCGATGCGCATGTTGGCACTTTAGGAAGATTCAACCCCGGCTGCCATCGCCGTGCGACAGATTGCATAAAATCGGGGCTGGAATGCAAAAAACGGCGACGGGAGACACTGCCGGCCTGGCCGCCGCGCGCATCACGATGCTTGCGCATGCTCAAGAAGCCGATTCGCCGGCGCGCAAGAATGGGCGGGATGGTTGCGCTACCGGCCAGGCCATTCGCTCGCCGGTTGCCGTGCGGCCGCGCCACGGGGGGCTGATGTCTGATCGGATTGTCGGAGCCGCCCCGTCGCCGGGCCGCCTGCTGGCCGCCGCCGAACCGCAGGCAGGGGCGGCCGGCACGGCGCTGGACCTGCTGTCCATTGTCGTCGCCGCCGTCGAGCAGGCGCCGGGCCTGGCCGTGCGCAGCATCGACCGCGATGGCATCGTGCGCTACTGGAGCTTGGGCGCGGCGCGCCTGTACGGCGTGGCGGCCGAGCTGGCGCTGGGCCAGCCGTGGGCCAGGGTGGCCGCCTCGCTGCCCGACGCCGCCGTCCTGGAGGTGGATTTTTCCAGCGAACTGGCGGCCGTGTGGGAAAGCGGCAAGGCGCGCAGCGCGCGCCTGTGGAAGCTGGACGCCGATGGCGCCGCGCCGCGCTGCATCTGCTCCACCGTGTTTCCCGTCATCCAGTCCGGCCGCGTGCGGCAAGTGGTCTGCATCGATGCCGACATCACGGCCAGCGGCCAGGAGGGCGCCGCGCAGGGCGCCTTGCTGTTGATGGGCGATAATTTCCGCCAGTTGTACGACAAGTCCGCCGACGCCATCGTGCTGCTGCGCGACGAGCATATCGCCGACGCCAACCCGGCCGCTATTGCCCTGTTTCAATGTGAAGACCGGCAACGCCTGCTGGGGCGCCGCCTCAGCGATTTTTCGCCCCTGCGCCAGCCCGATGGCGAATTGTCCTCGTTGCGCGGCACGCAGTTGGCGGCCCAGGCCCACGCCCACGGCAACTGGCGCCACGACTGGCGCTATCAGACGTGCGCGGGCCAGCTGTTCTGGGGCGAAGTGCTGCTCACTTCCGTCACGCTCGACCACACCTATCTGTTTTACGCGGTGATCCGTGATATTTCCTCGCGCAAACTGGCCGAGCAAGCGCTGTACCTGTCGGCGCAGGTGGTCGAACATGCGCGCGAGGCCATCGTCGTGCTGGACCCCCAGCAAATGGTGGTCAGCATGAACCCCGCGTACAGCGAGATCAGCGGCTACAGCCCGGACGACATGCTGGGCAAGGCCTTCGTGCTGCACGGCGTGGAGCCCGATGCGCCGGCGTTCTTCGAGCACGTGTGGGACGAAGTCGATGCCAACGGCTACTGGCAAGGCGATATCGTGGGCCAGCGCAAGGCGGGCGGGCGCTATCCGGCCTGGCTGTCGCTGACGGCCATCCGCGACCCGCAGGGGCAATTGAGCAATTACCTGGCCATCCTCAGCGATATCAGCGAGCGCAAGAAAAACGAGGAGCACACGCGCCACCTGGCCGAGCACGATTTCCTCACCGACTTGCCGAACCGGGTGCTGCTGCTGGACCGCTTGTCGCTGGCGCTGGCGGCCGCGCGGCGCAAGCTGAGCATGCTGGCCATCCTGTATCTCGATCTCGACCATTTCAAGTACATCAATGACAGCATGGGCCACCACGTGGGCGACCTGCTGCTCAAGGAAGTGGCGCGACGCCTCGTGCGCTGCGTGCGCGGCGTCGACACCGTCAGCCGGCATGGCGGCGACGAGTTCGTCATCATCCTGGCCGAGGTGGGCGGCATCGACCAGGTGGCGCATGTGGCGTCCAGCCTGCTGCATGCCGTGACGCAGGTGTACCAGCTGGGTGAATACGAATTGCATGTGTCCACCTCGATCGGCGTGGCCATCTTTCCCAGCGACGGCGACAGCATCGACACCCTCGTGCACAACGCCGACATCGCCATGTACCACGCCAAGGAAAGCGGGCGCAATAATTTCCAGTTTTTCAATGCCGAGATGAATGCGCAAATCGTCGAGCGGGCCAGCCTGGAGCAGGGCTTGCGCGCGGCGCTGGGCAGGGATGAATTCGTGCTGGAATTCGAGCCCGCGCTCGACGTCGCCAGCGGGCAGATCGTGGGCGCCGAAGCGCTGTTGCGCTGGCGCCACCCGCAACTGGGCGTGCTGCCGCCCGAGCGCTTCATCGCCGTGGCCGAGGAGTGCGGCTTGATGGTATCGATAGGCAACTGGGTGCTGCGCCGCGCCTGCCTGCGTGCGCGCGCCTGGCGCGATGCGGGCCAGGCCTGGCGCGTGTCTGTGAATCTGTCGCCGGTGCAATGCCTGCACAATAATTTATTGCAAAGCGTGCAAGAAGCCTTGGCTGTGTCGGGTTTGCCTGCCGCCTGCCTGGAACTGGAAGTGACGGAGTCCTTGCTGATGAAGGGCGGCGCGCGCCTGGCCGGCGTGCTGGCGCAGCTGCGCGCGCTGGGCGCCAGGCTGGCCATCGACGACTTCGGCACGGGCTATTCGCGCCTGGCCAATCTGCGCCATTACCCGGTGGATAAACTCAAGATCGATCCTTCGTTCCTGCCCGCTGCGGCCGATGGCGGGGCAGGCGGGGCCGACACGGCGGTCGCCGCCACCATCATCGCCATGGGGCGCGAGCTGCAACTGCTGGTGATTGCCGAAGGGGTGGAAACGGCGCAGCAGCTGGCCTATCTGCGGGCGCAGGGTTGCCAGCAATACCAGGGACGTTATGCCAGCGCGCAAGTCGAAGGCAGCGCGCTGGCGATGCTGTTGCATGAGTGATTACATCAATCCATATTTCCCAGTAGCTTGATGCGCGCCAGCACCTGGCCATGGTCGGACGCATGCGGCAGGCCCAGCAGCAAATGGTCGTTCAGGCAATTGACTTCCTGCACTACGCCGATGGCGCGCGGGGAGGCGGCGTGGAAATGTTCGGACACGAGGATGTGGTCGATCGTCATGTAGTTGCTGTCGTGGATATTCGTGTAGCCCCCGTGGCGCGCCGCATCCTGGCGCAGCTGGATGGCGTTGGCGTCGTACAGGCGTTCGCGCATTTCCATGCCCAACTCGCACGGCGCGCCCGCCCCCATGACGATGGACGTGGTGACGGCATTGGCGATGTCGTTGAAGTCGCCCAGCACGATGCGGGGACGGCCGCTGCGGCCCAGTTCGCTTGCCAGCACGCGCAGGGCCACGGCTTCCGCGCCGCGCCGCTGCAGCGAACGCAGGTTGGCCAGCGCATAGGCGGCCGCATCGCTGCCGTCGCCATGGCGGTAGTCGGGCCGGCGCGATTTCAGGTGCACCACCACCACGTCCGTGAGTTGTCCTCCAGGCAGGAGCACTTGCACGTGCAGGGGCGCGCGGGCGAAGCGGCAGGCTTGTTCATCGGCAGTATGCTGGTCGGCGGGCACGCTCACGCCGGATGGAAAATTCGTCCAGGCAACACCGGCGCCGGCCAGCGGCAGCCGCGACACCAGCGCCACCGTGGGCAGCATGCGTCCGGCTGCATCGCTCGCATCATGGCTGGCCAGGGTGGCTTCGCGGTAATGGCGCGTGCGTGACAGCACGTCGCGCAGGGCTGCCTGCGAGAAAATCTCCTGGAAACCGATCACGTCGGCGTCGAGCAGGTCGATCTGCCGCGCCGTCCACTCCGCCTTTGCCTCGTATTGCGCGGGGCTCAGCGGTTCCAGGTTGTCATACAGTTTTTCCCCGGCCGGGGCCAGGTTGCAGACATTGAATGTGGCAAAGCGGATTTCTTGCTGCATAATTAGCACTCCTCACTGAACGATCAGCGTATCACGCATGGCTAAAAAAGAGCATATTTCCGAAACCCAGGCGACGCAGTTGCTGCGCAAGCATCAAGTTTCCTTTGAAGAGCACCCATATCCATACGAGGAGCATGGCGGCACCAGCGTCTCGGCGCGCGAATTGAACGTGCCCGAACATTCTGTGGTCAAGACCCTGGTGATGCAGGACGAGGCGGCCAAGCCGATGATCGTGCTCATGCATGGCGATTGCAAGGTGTCGACCAAGAACCTGGCGCGCTCGATCGGCTGCAAGTCCGTCGAGCCGTGCAAGCCCGAGGTGGCGCAGCGCCATTCCGGCTACCTGATCGGCGGCACCTCGCCCTTCGGCACGAAGAAGGCCATGCCCGTGTACGTGGAAGCGTCGATCCTGGAATTGCCACGTATCTATATCAATGGCGGACGGCGCGGTTTTCTCGTCTCGCTGGCGCCGCAGGTGCTTGTGGATTTGTTGCACGCCAAGCCGGTGCAGTGCGCCTTGCAGGATTAAGAGAGCAAGAAAGCCGGGGCTGCCCTGTCCGTGGACGGGGCGCTGGTGTATATTCTGCTGCGCCAGCCTCGATGCTGCTGCAATAAACACAATAAAGGGAAGAAATGAATCCAGTAATCACAACCGTGGCAATGACAGTGGCCGCTTACTTGCTCGGCTCGATATCGTTTGCCGTGGTGATGAGCAAGGTCTACGGCATTGCCGATCCGCGCACCTATGGCTCGAAAAACCCGGGCGCCACCAACGTGCTGCGCAGCGGTAACAAGGGCGCCGCCATCATGACCCTGCTGGGCGACGGCGCCAAGGGCTGGCTGGCCGTGTTCCTGGCCGACCATTTTGCCGCGGCGCTGGGCGTGGGCGACATGGCCGTGGCCCTGGTCGCCATCGCCGTCTTCCTCGGCCATTTGTGGCCCGTGTTCTTCCGCTTCGTGGGCGGCAAGGGCGTGGCCACGGCCCTCGGGGTGTTGCTCGGTATCAATCCATGGCTGGGCCTGGCGACCCTGGCGACCTGGCTGATCATCGCCTATGCGTTCCGCTATTCCTCGCTGGCGGCGCTGGTGGCGGCCCTGTTCGCACCGTTCTACTATGGCTTGCTGTTCGGCGTCGATCCCATCCTGCTGGCAGTGATCGTCATGAGCGTGCTGCTGGCCTACCGCCACAGCCAGAATATCGCCAACCTGCTCTCTGGCAAGGAAAGCAAGATCGGCGGCAAGAAGGATGGGGCCAAGGCGCCCGTCAAGAAGAAGTAAGCGCTTGATTTCCGGCGGCCCGCACGCATATGCTGTGCTTGCGGCGCCGCGCGGTGCGGCCGCCACCGACTCGCGCAAAGGCTGCCCACCATGAGTTCCACTCCCGCCACACCCACTCCCATCCGTATCGATTTCGTTTCCGACGTTTCCTGCCCCTGGTGCGTGATCGGCCTCAAGTCGCTGGAGCAGGCGCTGGACAAGCTGCAAGACACCCTCCAGGCCGACATCCACTTCCAGCCCTTCGAACTGAACGCCAACATGCCGGCCGAAGGCGAGGACATCGGCGAACACATCGCCCGCAAATATGGTTCCACCGAAGAACAGATGGCGCAGTCGCGCGAAGCCATCCGCGCGCGCGGCGAAGGCCTGGGCTTTACCTTTGCGATGGACAAGCGGGGCCGCATCTACAACACGTTTGACGCGCACCGTCTGCTGCACTGGGCCGGGCTGGAAGGGCGCCAGAAAGCACTCAAGATGGCCCTGTTCGATGCGTATTTCACGCAGGGCCAGGACCCATCCTCGCATGAGGTGCTGCTGGCCGCTGCCGGCAAGGCGGGGCTTGATGGCGCGAAGGCGGCCCAGGTGCTGGCGTCCGGCGCCTACGCCGACGAGGTGCGCGCGCAGGAACAGTTCTACCAGCAGAACGGCATCAACTCGGTGCCCGCCGTCATCATCAACGAGCGCCACCTGATTTCCGGCGGCCAGCCGCCCGAAGTGTTTGAGCAAGCCTTGCGCCAGATCATCAGCGGCGCTTGAACGGGGCGCCAATGGCGCGCGCCATGGCAGACTTTTTGCGCTACACTCGGCGCAAAAGGAGGATAGTCAAATGCCAACAGCCAGCTGGAATGGCGCCGTCATCGCGCAAGCCACCGATGCGCAGGTGCAAGTCGTTGAAAACAATGTGTATTTTCCTTTGGCGGCCGTGACGCAGGACTACCTGCGTCCCAGCAGCCATACCACCGTCTGCCCCTGGAAGGGCACGGCCAGCTATTACGACGTCGTCGTCGATGGCCGGACGAATGCCAACGCGGCCTGGTATTACCCCCAGCCCAAGGATGCCGCCAAGCAAATTGCCGGCCATGTCGCCTTCTGGCGCGGCGTGAGCGTCGAGCGCTGACGCTTTCTTTCCCTACTAAAAAACTAAAAATCAACAGAAAGCAGACGATGGATTTACGCCTCGCCGTGTACCAACTCGCCTCGGACTATGCGCTCGATGCCCAACAAACCCGGCAGTTGCAGGAAGTGGCCGGCTTCCAGCGCGAACCTGCCCGCCTGGCCTACTGGCTGCCCCGCGGCGTGGCCGTGCTGGGCGCCGCGCTGCTGGGCATGGGCCTGATTTGCTGGGTCGCCGCCAACTGGGAAGAGCTGGGCCGCGTGGGCCGCTTTGCCCTGCTGCAAGGCGTGTTTGCCGCCGCCTGCGTGGGCGCGTTCGCCGTGCCCAAGGCGCGCGTGCCCTTGCTGCTGCTGGCCTTGCTGGCCATCGGCGGCCTGTTTGCGTATTTCGGCCAGACTTACCAGACGGGCGCCGACCCGTGGCAGCTGTTCGCCCTGTGGGCCGTGCTGGCGCTGCCCCTGTGCCTGGCGGCGCGCAGCGACGTGCTGTGGACGCCGTGGATGCTGGTGCTGGCCACGGCCGCCGCCCTGTGGATGCAGGCGCAGGCGCGCCACAGCTGGCGCGTCGAGTCGGAGGACATCGGCATTTTCGTCAGCGGCTGGCTGGTCGTGCTGGCTGGCTGTGCCTTCGTCTCGCCCCTGCTGGCGCGCTGGACGGGCGCGGGCCACTGGGCCTTGCGCCTGGGCCTGGTGCTGGCCACCATTCTCATCACGGGCACGGCCGTCAGCGCCCTGTTCGGCAGCCAGATCGCATCGCCGTACTGGGCCGGGCTGGGCTTGCTGGCCGTCGCCAGCGTGCTGCTGGCCAGGCGCCAGTTCTTTGACGTGTTCGGCCTGAGCGCCGTCGCGCTGGGCCTCAACACCTTGCTGGTGGGGGGGCTGACGCACGTGCTGTTCAATGGCGGCGGCAATGGCGATGGCGTGGGCAGACTGTTGATGCTGGGCTTGTTTGCTGCCGTGCTGCTGGCGCTGACCGTGCAAGGCATCCTGTGGCGCTCGCGCAAGGAGGCCGCATGAGCAGCGTGAATACCCAGCGCAATGATGCGCTCGCTACCCTGATCGACGACGCCACGCTCGCCGGCCTGCTGCCGCCCGGCGCCGCCCGGCCCGTGCAGGATGTGCGGCCCTGGCCGCTGGTGCTGATGACGGCCTTCGGCGCCTGGCTGGCGGCCATTCCCCTGATCGTGGCGCTGGGCGTGGGCCTGGAAAGCGTGGTGCGCCACGGTCCCGGCGCGTATGTGGTGGCGGCCATCGTGCTGGTGGCGGCCGTGCTGGTGATCCGCATGCGCGGCGTGGCCCTGTTCGTCGAACAACTGGCCGTACCCTGTTTGCTGGTGGGGGGCGGTTTGCTCGGCTATGCCCTGTTCCGCGACTATGCCACGCAGGCGGCCTCGCTGCTGATGTGCCTGGCGTGTCTGGTGGTGGCCGCCTCCCTGCCGCGCGACTGGCTGCGCGTGCTGCTGGGGCTGGTCGCCTGCGGCTTGCTGGGGCTGGGCATCGTCGATAGCACGCGCGACTGGATTTTCGAGAACGATCCCACGCAACTGTATCTGGCCTGGATGCTGGCCCTGGCGCTGTGGCTGGGCGCCCACTGGCTGCAGAAACAGGCCTTCAACGATGGCCGCGGCGCGTCCATCGCCGCCTTCCTGGAATCGCTGTCGACGGGCTGGGTAGTGGCAATCTTGCTGGGGCTGGTCTTCTGGTCCGGCATGACCTTCATGCTGGGCGGTGTCGTGGGCGGCGGCATTGCCGGCGAGCTGGCGCGCGAAGCGACCCGGCACCAGGGCGGCGCCTGGTATGCGCAGGCGCTGAACGGGGTGTCGCTCGTGCTGGCCACGGCGGCCGCCGCCTGGACGGGGTGGCGCTGGCCGGCGCTGCGCCAGCTGCCCGCCATCGGCGTGGCGCTGGTGCTGATCGTGCTGGCATGGTTCATGCCGGCGCTGGGGCCCGTGCTGCTGATCCTCGCGTATTGCCTGACGAGCGGGCGCTCGCGCGTGGCCGTGGCGGCCGCGCTGGCGGCGGCGTGGATACTCGGCAGCTTTTATTATCAGCTGGCCTGGCCGCTGGCCAGCAAGGCGCTGCTGCTGGCCATGGCCGGCGCGCTGCTGTGCGTGCTGTCGTGGCTGGCCACGCGGGGCAAGGTATTGCACCTGGTGGAAAGCAAGCCGGCCACCGCGCTGGCTGAAAGCCGCGCCGTGCGCCTGGGCGTGCTGGGCGGCTTGCTGCTGGTGTTGCTGGTCGCCAATGGTGGCATCTGGCAAAAAGAGCAGCTGATTGCCAAGGGGGAATCCATCTTCGTGGCGCTGGAACCCGTCGATCCCCGCTCGCTGATGCAGGGCGACTACATGCGCCTCAATTTCGTCAACCTGGGTGTTCTCAGCACCCTGGCCAGCGTGGAGCAGGCGCCTGGCCGGCCCCTCGTGGTGGCCATGCGCGATGCGCGCGGCGTGGCGGAACTGCTGCGCCCGTACACCAAAGAGGCGCTGGCGCCCGGCGAATTCCTGCTCGAACTGACGCCGAAAGATGGGCGCTGGGTGCTGGTCAGCGACGCCTGGTTCTTCAAGGAAGGCGAGGCGGCGCGCTGGGAAAAGGCCCGCTATGGCGAGTTCCGCGTCCTGCCCGATGGCCGCGCCTTGCTGGTGGGCATGCGCGGCGAACAGCTGGAGAAGCTGTAACCGCGGTAGCGCACGAGCACGCGGGGGCGGCCATCCTGTAAAATTGCCCGATGGATAATATTACGCATTCGGTCATCGGCCTCGGGGTCGGCGAACTGGTACACCGCAGCCTGCCGCCCGAGCCGCAGGCCCCCGCCCAGCGCACCCGGCGCGCGCTGTTTCTCTTTACGGCCTGGTTTGCCAGCAATGCGCCCGACCTGGACCTGGTGCTGACCAAGCTGCTGCCGCGTCCGTTCGGCTACATGCTGCACCACCGCGGGCATACGCATACCTTGCTGCTGGCCTTGCCGCAGGCGCTGTTGCTGCTGGCCCTGCTATGGCTGCTGTGGCCCGGCGCGCGCCGGCTGCTGAAGGAGAGCGTGCCCGCCCGCATCGGCCTGGCGGCCTGTCTGCTGCTGGGCTTCTGCTTGCACATGGGCATGGATTTCCTCAATTCCTATGGCTTGCATCCGTTCTATCCGTTCAACAGCCGCTGGCTGTATGGCGACATGGTCTTCATTGTCGAACCCATGTTCTGGGTGCTGCTGGGTGTGCCCGTGATCATGTCCTTGCGCTATGGCATCGTCAAAAGCGTGCTGCTGGCGGGATTGGCGGCGGCCCTGTGTTTCTTCACCTATCAAACCTATCTGGCGCCCGCTTCGCTGGCCGTGCTGCTGGGGCTGGGCGCGATCCTGGCCGTGCTGCAGGGACGGGCTGGCGAGCGGGGGCGCGGACCGCTGCTGCTGGCCTTTGCGCTGGCCGCCACGTTCATCGGCACGCAGGGCGTGGCGTCGGCCCTCGGCCGTACCCGCATCGAGGCGGCGGTGCAGCGCCTCGATCCCGGCACGCGCGTGTGGGACGTGGCGATGACGGCCTTCCCCAGCAACCCCTTGTGCTGGATCTATGTCTCGCTCGACAGCAAGACGGACGTGTACACCCTGCGGCGCGGCACCTTGAGCCTGCTGCCGGATGCGCTGGCCCCTGCCGCCTGCCCAGCCGGCTTGGCCGAGACAGGCAAGCGGGAACAGCAGCTGGCGCCCGGCATCGCCGTGTCGGCCCAGGCGGCGGGCAGCCTGGCCGCTTTGCGCGCGCTGCAGTCGGACAATTGCTATGTGGATGCCTGGTTCCGCTTTGCCCGCATGCCGCGGCTGGACGCGGACAGGCTGACGGACGTGCGTTTCAACCCGGACATGCTGCCCAATTTCACGACCGTCGAACTGCAGCAGTTCCGCAGCCGGCCGTGCCCCGCCTATGTGCCGGGCTGGGACCGCCCCCGCGCGGACATGCTGGCGCCGCCGCAAGGGGCGCGTCCGTAGCGAATTTATTGCCTTGTGGCAAAATATCGCGTGTGCACTTACTTCGCCATGGCCGCGCAGGCGACACGACCAATTCAGCATGAATGATATTTAGTTAGGATTATTTTGGAAGAGCAACACGCCTTACCGTATTTGCGGGAAACCCTGCTGTTTCTCGCCCTGGCCGGGATTTTTATTCCATTATTGCAACGCCTGAAGGTCAACCAGGTCCTCGGTTTCCTGGCCGTCGGCGCCCTGTTCGGCCCGTTCGGCTTCGGCCTCTGGGCGGGCGACTACACGTGGCTCACGTATTTCTCGTTCGTGCGTGCCGAGCAGGTCAGCGGCCTGGCCGAACTGGGCGTGATGTTTTTGATGTTCATGATCGGCCTGGAGCTGTCGACGGAACGGCTGTGGGCGCTGCGGCGCTGGGTATTCGGCGCGGGCGTGGGGCAGGTGGCCGTCAGCGCCTGCCTGATCGGCGGCGTTGCGTATTACTTCGGCCTGTCGCTGGAAGCGTCCATCGTGCTGGGCCTGGTGCTGTCGCTGTCGTCCACGGCCGTCGTGATGCAGCTGCTCACGGACCAGCGTTCCCTGCAGACGCCGGCCGGCCAGGCGGGCTTTTCCATTTTGATGTTCCAGGATCTGATGGTGGTGCCGCTGTTCATCCTGATCGACGTGTTCGCCAGCGGGCGCAGCGACGACCTCGCCTACCTGCTCAGCTTTGCCGCCGTGAAATCGGCCGGCGCCATCCTGCTGATCTACCTGCTGGGACGCCGGGTCATCCGCCCCCTGTTCCAGTTTTTCGTCAAGAAACGCCAGCCCGACGTGTTCATGGCCTTGACCCTGCTCAGCACCCTGGGCATCGCGGGCTTGACGTACCTGGCGGGCCTGTCGATGGCGCTGGGCGCCTTGCTGGCCGGCCTGCTGCTGGCGGAAACGGAATTCCGTCATGAAGTGGAAGTGACGATCGAGCCGTTCAAGGGCTTGCTGATGGGCCTGTTCTTCATGTCCGTCGGCATGCAGATCGACGTGCGCGAAATCCTCAAGTCGCCGATCCTGATTCCCTTGGCCGTGCTGAGCCTGTTTGCGGTGAAAACCCTGGTCATCGGCGTGATTTTCCGCCTGGGCGGCTTTCACTGGGGGCGCGCCGTGGAAACGGGCGTGCTGCTGGGGCAGGGCGGCGAATTCGCCTTCATCGTCGTCGCCTATGCGCTGGGAACGAAACTGATCGGCCCGCAGGTGGCGCAGTTCGTCATGCTGGTGGTGGGCCTGAGCCTGTTTGCCACGCCGGCGCTGGCCAAGGCGGCGCGCGCTTTCGGCAACTGGTGGGAGCAGCGCCACCACCAGCAGCTGGCCGACCTGGCGCACGGCGCGCTGCCGCCGCAGGGCAGCACCGTCATCATCGCCGGTTTCGGCCGGGTGGGGCAGCTGCTGGCCAAGGTGCTGACGGAACAGGATATCGCGTATGTGGCGATAGAAAATGACGCGCGCCTGGTGACGACCCTGCATCCGCGCGGCTTCCCCGTGTATTTCGGCGATGCCTCGCGCGCGGAACTGCTGCAAAAGGTGAATGCGGACCGGGCTGCCGCCGTGGTGCTGACGATGGACCATGCGGCGTCCGTGCTGCATGCCGTGAAATCGATCCGCCGCGAATATCCGCAGCTGCCCGTGTATGCGCGGGCGCGCGACGAGGCGCATGCGGTGGCCCTGATACAGGCGGGCGCCACCCTGGTCGTGCCCGAGGCCCTGGAATCGGCGCTGCAGCTGACGGCCACCGTGCTGCACACCGTGGGTTTGAGCGAAGCGCGCACGACGGACATCGTGCAGGCCGAGCGCGACCGGCGCAATGCCGTGCTGCTGGCGAAAAAGCTGTCGTAGTGGAAACTGTAGCGCAACCGTGCGTGTCGCCGTGCTTTGTAAATTATCTATACAATAATAGTATATGAGGACATTACCGACATGAAGGCCGCGACGAAGAGCGGAGCGGCGCCCCTGACGCCGCAGCAGCTGGCGGCGCAGGAAACGCAGCAAAAATTTGGCAAGCCCGAACGGGGCTGGCGCGAGCAGGTGTACACCGTCATTTTCGAGGCGGAAACGCGCACGGGCCGCGCCTTCGATCTGCTGCTGATCGCCGCCATCCTGATCAGCGTGACGGTGGTCGTGCTCAGCAGTGTCGCTTCCGTGGCCGAGCGCTACGGCGCCTGGCTGACGGCGCTGGAATGGTTTTTCACCATTTTATTTACCATCGAATATTTCGCCCGCCTGTCCTGCCTGCAGCATCCGGTGCGTTACGCCAAGAGTTTTTTCGGCATTATCGACTTGCTGGCCATCGTGCCCACCTACATCGGCTTGCTGCTGCCGGGCGCGCACGTGCTGATCGACGTGCGTATTCTGCGTTTGCTGCGCATGTTCCGTATCCTCAAGCTCACGTCCTATGTGCATGAATACACGGTGCTGGGACGGGCTTTGCTGGCCAGCCGGCGCAAGATTCTCATTTTCTTGTCTTTCGTCATGATGGTGGTCTTTCTGTTGGGTACTGTGATGTATGTCGTGGAAGGGCCGGAAAACGGCTACAGCAGCATCCCCACGTCGATATACTGGGCCATCAGCACCATGACCACCGTGGGTTTTGGCGATATCACGCCGCGCACGGACATCGGGCGTACCATCGCTTCCCTGATGATGCTGCTGGGCTGGGGCATCCTGGCAGTGCCTACCGGCATTATCAGCGCGGAAATGACGGTACAGCGCAGTTCCAAGCTGGTCACCACGCGCACCTGCCCCACGTGTCTGAAAGAAGGGCTCGATGACGATGCCAATTTCTGCAAGAACTGCGGCGTCGATTTGCCGCCGCTGGCACGCGATTAGCGCATAGACCATACATCAACCGTATTTACTTTACTTTTTTAAGGCTGACATGATTCCAGTTCGCCTGATCGCGACGGGCAAAGCCGTGCCGTCGCACAGCGTTACCTCCGAGAGCCTGGACCTGACATTGGGCCACCCGGCCGGCTATACCTTGCGCAAGAGCGGCGTGCTGTCGCGTTTTGTCGCCGCGCCCGATGAGTCGCAAAGCCAGCTGGGTGCCGCCGCCCTGCTCGACGCGCTGAAGAATGCCAGCCTGCGTCCGGCCGACATCGACTTGCTGATCTGCGCCTGCGGCGTGCCCGAGCAAGCGTTGCCGAACACGGCCTGCTTCGTGGCGGAACACGCCGGCTTGCCGCCGGGCACGCAAAGCTTCGACGTCAACGCCAGCTGCCTCAGTTTCATGGCCGCCTTCCGCGTGGCCGCGTCCATGCTGGCGGGCGGCGCCTACCGGCGCATCGCCATCGTCTCGTCCGACCTCGCTTCGCGCGGGGTCGACTGGAGCGAGCCGGAAGCGTCGATGATCTTTGGCGACGGCGCCGCCGCCGTCATCGTCGAGCGGGGCGACGGCAGCGCCGGCATCCGCGCCTACAAGATGGGCACGTATCCGGAAGGGCGGCGCTACTGCGAAATCCGCGGCGGCGGCACCGAGCGCAACCCGCGCAACGGCTGCGAACCGGGCGACTACCTGTTCCGCATGGATGGCAAGGCCGTGTTCCGCCTGGCCGTCAAGGTGATGCCGGATTTCCTCGCAGAACTAATGCAGGAGTCGGGGGCGGGGCTGGAAAAAGTCGACGTGGTCGTGCCGCACCAGGCCAGCCCGCTGGGCCTCGCGCATGCGGCGCGCATCCTCGACGTCCCCGATGCTAAAATCATCAAGATCTTTGAAACGCACGGCAACCAGGTGGCTGCCTCCCTGCCCACCGCCCTGCATGAGGCGGTGATGACGGGGCGGGCCGTGGCAGGCCAGCGTTTGCTGATGATGGGCACGGCCGCAGGCCTGACCATCGGCGGCATGATCGTCGATTTGTGAGGGCAGTGCGATGAGGCGGATACTGGTCACGGGAGCGACGGGGGGCTTGGGGCGCAATGCCGTGCGCACCCTGCTGGCGCAGGGCGTGGAAGTGCGCGCCTCGGGCCGCAACGCCGCCGTGGGCCGCGAACTGGAACGCATGGGCGCGCAATTCGTCGCGCTTGATCTTGCGCAAGCGACGCCGCGCCAGGTCGATGAGCTGGTGCGCGGCATGGACACCGTCTGGCACTGCGCCGCGCTGTCCTCGCCGTGGGGCCCCGAGCGCGACTTCATCGCCGCCAACGTCACGGCCACGGGCCAGCTGCTGCGCGCGGCCGCCAGCCAGCACGTGGCGCGCTTCGTGCACATCTCCACGCCGGCCATGTATTTCGATTACCGCAACCGCTACGAAGTGCCGGAAACCTTCCGTCCCGACGCTTTCGTCAACGCGTATGCGCGTTCCAAGGCGATGGCGGAAAAGCTGGTGCAGGAGGCGGTGGACCGTCATCGCGGCATGACCTGCGTGATCCTGCGTCCGCGCGCCATCTTCGGCCCGCACGACCAGGTCCTGATCCCGCGCCTGGCGCGCGTGCTGCAGGAGCGCGGCGGTAAGCTGCCCCTGCCCAGGGGCGGCGCGGTCACCATCGACGTCACCTATGTCGACAATGTCGTGCATGCGATGTGGCTGGCCACCGTGCACAAGACCATCGCTTCGGGCGCCGCCTTCAACATCACGAACGGCGAGCCGGCGCGCCTGTGCGACATCTTGCGCGCGCTGTTTTGCGAGCACCTGCAGCAGCCGTTCGAGATCGTCAGCGTGCCTTACCGCGTGCTGGCGCTGGCCGCGCGCCTGATGCAGTTCGCCTCGCGCTTTACCCGCCGCGAACCCTCGCTGACGCCCTACAGCATCGGCGCGCTCAGTTTCGACATGACGCTCGATAACGCCAAGGCGCGCAAGGTGCTGGGCTACCGTCCCGTCGTCAGCCTGCAGGAAGGCATTGCGCTGACGGCGCAGTGGATGCGCCAGGAAGCGGCGGCGCACAAGGTGGGCAAGGAGCGCAATGGCTAGCATTACCGCGTTTCGCGTCGGCCACTGCACCCACCCGTCCTGCATGGTCCTGAAAGGCAGCGGGCTGGCCAGCCGCTGCTTCCCGTCGCGCGCCTACCTGATCGAAACGCGCGCGGGCCTGTACCTGTGGGACACGGGCTACGCCGAGCACTTCCGCGCCGCCACGTCGAAGGGCGTGTACCGCATGTATGCGTGGGTGACGCCGATTTCCTTCGACGAGAGCGAGTCTTTGCAGGGCCAGCTGCGCGCGCATGGCGTGGCGCCCGGCGACATCCACACCTTGCTGCTGTCGCATTTCCACGCCGACCATATCGCCGGCCTGCGCGACTTCCCCGGCGCGCGGCTGATGGCTTCCAAGACGGGCTGGGACGCCGTGCGCGGCCTGTCCGGCGTGGCCGCCGTGCGCCAGGCCTTCGTGCCCGAGCTGCTGCCCAACGACATCGCCGACCGCCTGGCTTTCGTGGAAAGCGTGCCCGAGACGGCCTTGCCGGCCGCCCTGCTGCCATTCACGCACGGGCGCGACGTCAGCGGCACGGGTGAAATCTATATCGTCGACCTGCCCGGCCACGCCATCGGGCACCTGGGCGCCTTCGTGCTGCAGGAGGGCGGCTGGACCTTGCTGGCGTCGGACGCGGCCTGGGTGCCGGAAAGCTTCCAGCAGCTGCGCGGGCCGTCCGAACTGTCGTTCCTCATCCAGCACAAGCGCGCGCCGTACTATGCGACCCTGAACCGCCTGCACCAGTTGCACCGCTCGGGCAATGCGCACATCCGCATCACGCATGAAGACACGGCGGACTATGTTCCTGTGGCGGGCCGCCCGTGAAGCGTATCGTCTGGCTGTTGCTGTCGTACTGGCGCACGCGCCGCCTGCGGTTCACAAGCCGCGCGCGGCTGGACGCCTACCAGCAGGTGCAACTGGCGCGCTTCCTTGAGGTGCTGTGCGCGCGCAGCAGCTACTTTGCCCAATACCGCGGCTTGCCGCTGGCGCAGTGGCCGACGATGAACAAGGCGCTGATGCTCGAGCATTTCGACGCCATGAACACCGAAGGCATCACGCTGGCGCAGGCGATGGACGCGGCTATGGCGGCCGAGCAGAGCCGCGACTTCACGCCGGCCGTGGGCGACATCACCGTGGGACTGTCGTCGGGCACGTCGTCGCGGCGCGCCGTGTTTACCGTCAGCCCCCGCGAAAAAGCCCAATGGGCGGGCGTGATGCTGGCCAAAGCGCTGCCCGACGGCCTGTTTTCCGGCGAAAAGGTGGCGCTGTTCCTGCGCGCAAACAGCAATCTGTACACGGCCGTGCGCTCGCCGTGGCTGACGTTTGCCTTCTACGACCTGTTCGAACCGTTCGACAGCCTGTGCGCGCGGCTGGCGCACTATCAACCCTCCGTCATCGTCGCCCCGGCCCAGGTGCTGCGCCAGCTGGCCTTGCGCGTGATCGGCGGCAGCCTGGCGCTGGCGCCGAAAAAGGTCATCTCGGTGGCCGAAGTGCTGGAAGCGCAGGACCGCGCGCTGATCGTGCAGGCGTTTGGCGCCGTGCATGAGATCTACCAGGCCACCGAAGGGTTCCTTGCCAGCAGCTGCGAGCATGGCGTGCTGCACCTGAACGAGGAATACGTGCACATCGAGCCGCAGTGGCTCGATGCAGAGCAGCGCCGCTTCGTGCCCGTGATCACGGACTTCACGCGCATCACGCAGCCCATCGTGCGCTACCGCCTGGACGACATCCTGATCGCGCGTGACACGCCATGCCCGTGCGGCCGCGCCACGCGCGCCATCGCCGGCATCGAAGGGCGCTGCGACGACATGCTGTTCCTGCCGTCCTTGCCATCGGCGAACGGCGGCGCCCCCGTCGCCGTGTTTGCCGACGTCTTGACGCGCGCGTTCGCGCAAGCCTTGCCGCCGGACGCAGATTACCGCCTGGTGCAGTCGGGCGACGACGCCTTGCAGCTGCATGCGGCCGTGGACGACGCCGGCCTGACCGCCCTGCGCGCGCATCTGGAAACGGTGCTGCGGGAGCTGGGCGTGGCCGTCGACGGCCTGGCCTGGACGGTAAGCGGCGAACTGCCTCCCTTTGACCCCACCATGAAACGGCGCCGCATCCGGCGCCTGGCGACCGCATGAACGATACTTCCATGACCGTACGCAGCCGCCTGCTGCATCTGCTGGCCGGCTGGGGCAGCGTCGGCCTCGTGTATTTTTCCAGCGACCTGCTGCAAGGGCAGGGCGCGCTGCTGCCCGAAACGGCCATCGACCGCGCCATCGCCTACAACGACGGCGCCATCTGGCTGTACCTGTCCTTCTTCATCCTGATCCCGTACGCCTACCTGGCGGCCGATGCGGCCCGCGTGCGCTGGCTGGCGCGCGCCATGGCGCTTTCCGCGCTGGCTTGCGGCGCGGTCTTCCTGCTGTACCCGACCACCCTCGCGTATCCGCCCGTGGGCGAGGGCAGCGCCTGGAGCACGCAGGCGCTGCGCATGCTGCAGGCGGCGGATTCCACGCAAAATTGCCTGCCGTCGCTGCACGGCGCCCTGACATTGCTGTGCGTGTGGGCCTTGTGCGACAGGCGCCACCTGCTCCGCTCCGCGCTGGCCGCGCTGCTGGGGATCAGCATCTGCTACGCCATCATCGCGCTGCGCCGGCACGTGAGCATCGACCTGGCCGCCGGCCTGGCCGTGGGCGTGGCGGGCGGCATGCTGGCGAAAATGCAGGTATTCTGGGCAGCGCGCCGCGCCATTTCTACTGAAACCGCATCATGATGAATCCCTTCGCCCTCTCTTTTCTTGTCATGCTGGCCTTCGTGCTGGCCGAACTGCTGATCCTCAAATGGGTGCGCAAGACGCCCGTGCCGTGGAAGGACGTCATCTTCAACCTCAATTCGGGGCATATCCTGATGTGGGTGTTCCGCGGCGTGGAAGTGGCGGCTTTCGCCCTGCTGCTGCGCCATGTGAACCTGCACATCGTCGACCAGTGGCCCGTGGCGGCGCAGTGGATCTTTGCCTTCTTTGCCTGGGATCTGTGCTTTTACTGGATGCACCGGCTGCACCACAAAATCCCCCTGCTGTGGGCCGTGCACGTGGTGCACCACCAGGGCGAGCATTTCAACCTGTCGCTGGGCGTGCGCAATTCCTGGTATTCGTCCCTGACGAATTTCCCGTTTGTCGCCATCCTGGCCGTGCTGGGCGTGCCGCTGGAAATCTTCCTCGTCGTCTCGTCCCTGCATTACACGGTGCAGTTCTACAACCACAATGCGCTGGTGAACAAGTCCGGCATCCTCGATAGCTTCATGGTCACGCCCTCGCACCACCGCGTGCATCACGGCACCGATAAACGCTACATCAACCGCAATTTCGGCGGCACCCTGCTGCTGTGGGACAGGCTGTTCGGCAGCTTCCAGCCCGAACTCGAGGGCGTGGAAATGCGCTATGGCGTAAAGGGCATGACACCCACGCACAACCCGCTGCTGGCCAGCAACGGCAAGCTGTTTGGCTGGCTGCGCGCGCGCTTTCCCCACTGGCAGTCGCGCGGCACCTTCCACGTGCCCGAGCTGTTCATCGGCACCGGCGGCGTGATCCTGTTTGGACTGGTGATCTATTACGTCAACCACGAGGCGGCGCTGGCCGGCGCGCAGCAGGCCATCCTGTTCGCGCTGATCTTCGGCGGCACCCTGGCGCTGGGCGGCCTGTCCGATGCGCGCCGCTGGGGCGCCATCGCCTGGGTGGCCATCGCCGTGGCCATGCCGCTGCTGTTTCTGGGCTGGTATGGCGCGCGCGACGCGTGGGGCATGGTCTTCCTGGCCGCGCTGCTGGCGCATGGCCTCGATGGCGCGCGCCGCCTGTGGTGGCCGGCAGCGGCGGGGACGCGCGCGTGACGCAGCCTGTACCTTCGCTGCCGCCACTGCGCTTCCAGCCCGCCCGCGATTCCGCCTTCCGCCGCGAATTGCGCGCGCGCGCCGACGCCTACCTGGCGGACGAAGGAAAGCACCGTTTCGGCGACTTGCGCATGCATTGCAAGGCGGTGTTCCTCGCCGCGCTGACGGTGGGGTTGTATGCGCTGGCGCTGAACGCCGAAAGCACCTGGCCGTTTGTCGCCAGCTATGTGGCCTGCCTGGTCACGGCCATGGCGTTGGCAATGAATACCCTGCACGATGCGGCCCACAGCGCCGTCTTCCGCCAGGGCGGATGGAACCGCGTGCTGATCCGCCTGGTGGGCTTGCCCGTGGGCGTGGACACGGATTTCTGGACCATCCGCCACGTGCATTTTCACCATACGTATGCGAACGTGGAGGGCTATGACCTCGACACGGAACCGAACCCGTTCCTGCGCCAGACGCCGTACCAGCGCTGGTCGCCCCAGTACCGCTACCAATACCTGTACTGGCCCGTGGTGGCGGCCCTGTCGCTGCCTTACCTGAACTGGTATGGCGACTGGCTGGACCGCTTCGGCAAGACGCCCGTGGCCGCGCACAGCCGCCTGCAGGGCTGGCGCGGCTGGCTGTCCTTCCTGGGCTGGAAGCTGGGCCACGTGGCGCTGGTGCTGGCGCTGCCCATGTGGGTGCTGCAGCAGCACGGCATCGCCTGGAACGTGGTGCTGGGCGCATATTTCGTGGGCCAGATGATCGCCTCGTGCGCGCTGGTGGCGCTGATCCTGGGCACGCACTGGGCCGAGGTGGAGTTTTTCCAGCCGGGGCCGGACGGCACCTTGCCGCACGACTGGTACCAGCACACGTTTTACACATCTTGCGACTGGACGCCGCAGCCGCGCGCGCTGCGCTGGCTCGGCTACTGGCTCGGCGGCTTGAATCTGCACCTCACGCATCATCTGTTCCCCACCTGGAACCACCGCCACTACCCGGCGCTGGCGCGCATCCTGGCCGAACTGGCGCCCCGCCACGGGCTCGCCTACCGCGAACTCGGTTACTGCCAGCTGCACGCTTCGCAGCAGAAGTTCCTGCGCGCCATGGGGCGGCCGCCCGCAAAGTCCTGACGAATCGCGCTTGACTCGGTTTCCGTTCCGTCTTACATTTCTGTAACGACAGAAATAAGAGAAAGCCATGGAACTGAGTCCGACCACGCAAAAATACATCCTCCACTGGGGCGAAATGGGCACCCGCTGGGGCGTCAACCGCACGGTGGCGCAGATCCACGCGCTGCTGTTTCTGGCCAACGAACCCTTGACGGCGGAAGACATCGCGGCCAGCCTGAACGTGGCCCGCTCGAATGTCAGCAACAGCCTGAAAGAGTTGCAAAGCTGGGGCCTGGTCCGCATCACGCACGTGTTGAAGGACCGGCGCGACCACTTCGTCGCCTTGCAGGATGTGTGGGAAATCTTCAGGGTCATCATGGAAGAGCGCAAGCGGCGCGAGATCGATCCGACCCTGACGGTGCTGCGCGAGTGCGCGATCGAGGGCGAACAGGATGCGGCCATACCGCCAGAAACGCTGGCGCGCATGGGCGAAGTGCTGGCCTTCCTGGAAATGCTGAGCAGCACCTACAGCGACTATAAAAACCTGCCGCCGGCGACCCTGCAGCGCATGCTGTCGATGGGCGGCAAGGTGGCCAAGTTCCTCAGCCCGGACGACAAGCCGGGCAAACCGAAAAAGCCGGGCAAGTCATGAACGGGCCGTCCGAAGGAGAGCTGTTCCGGAAGGTGATGGGGGCGCAGTGGCTCACCCTGCACCCGGACATCCGCCGCCGCTTCGAGAAAAATCCCGCGCCGGGCCAGCCCCTGTACTACCGGGGCGAACTCACCGAACTTTCCAGCTCGCGCCTGGGCAAGGTGCTGGGCTGGCTCACGCGCCCCTTCATCGATGGCGCCCTGATTCCGCATGACGATCACGATTTCCCCGTCGATATCGAAGTCTATTCGCGCCCCGATTGTCCCTTCATCTACAAGCAGCGCACCTACCGCCTGCACGGTCGCGCGCCGATCCGCTTCACCTCCTACATGGCGGAAAGCGCAAAAGGCGAAGTGCTCGAATACGTGGGCATGGGCCTGGGCATGAAGCTGCTACTGCATGTCGAAGAGGGCAACCTGCACTTCACCAGCGACGGCTATTTCTGGGATATTTTCGGCTGGCGGATGCCGCTGCCCGGCGTGCTCACGCCCGGCAAGACCTATCTGTGCCACCGCAATGACACGCCGCAGCAGTTCAACATCCGCATCGAGATCCGCCATGCGCTGTTCGGCACCACGTTTACGCAAGTCGGCGTGTTCCGCGAAAGCGCGGCGCCGGCAAGTCACAAGGAGACACCATGAATACGCATCTGCTGGCCCTGCAACTGATGGCGGCGCAAGGCTGCCTGGGCGCCTTCGACACCATCTACCACCATGAAATCACGGAGGCGCTGCCGCAAAAGGCGTCGGCGCGCCTCGAATTGACGATCCATGCGACGCGCGCCCTGATCTACAGCCTGCTGTTCGTGGGCCTGGCCGCCTGGGAGTGGCATGGCGCCTGGGCCTGGGTGCTGGTCATCGTGTTTGGCGTGGAAATCGTGCTGACCTTGTGGGATTTCGTGGTGGAAGACCAGACCCGCCTGCTGCCCGCCACGGAGCGGGTCACGCACACGGTGCTGGCGATTAACGCGGGCGCCTTCATCGCGCTCTTGGCCCTGAACAGCAGCGAGTGGGCCAGCCTGCCGACGGCCCTCGTGTGGCAGCCGTATGGCTGGCTCAGCGTCTTTCTCGCCCTGTGCGGCGTGGGCGTGGGCCTGTCCGGCCTGCGCGACGCGTATGCCGTGTGGCAGCTGGGACGGCGCTCGGTGCAGGAGACGGAAGAAAAAGCGGCAGAACACCTGCAGTTTGCCGGCACGCCGCAGTCCGTGCTGGTGACGGGCGCCACGGGTTTCATCGGCCAGCAACTGGTGGCCGCCTTGCTGGCCGACGGCCACGCGGTGACGGTGCTGACGCGCCAGCCGAAACAGGCCGCTTGGACCTTCGACGGCCAGGTGCGCTGCATCGCGGCGCTGGACGAGTTGTCGGACGCGCAGCGCATCGACATGGTGGTCAACCTGGCCGGCGCGCGCATCGTCGGACGCCGCTGGACGCCAGCGCGCAGGGCGGCCCTGCGCCGCAGCCGGGTGGCGCTGACGCAGGACCTGGTGGCGTGGATCGCCCGCGCGCAGCACAAGCCGAGGGTGCTGCTGTCGGCGTCGGCCATCGGCTACTACGGCGTGCAGCCGCAGGGCGACGCCACGCAGCTCGATGAGGACAGCGCGCCGCAAGCCATCTTCATGTCGCAGCTGTGCCAGGAATGGGAAGCGGCCGCGCGCCAGGCGCTGCAGCACGGCGTGCAGGTGGGCTGTATGCGCTTTGGCCTCGTCTTCGGCCACCAGGGTTCGCTGCCGCAGATGCTGCTGCCGATACGCTTCGGCGTGGGCGGCCCGCTGGGCAGCGGCAGGCAGTGGGTCACGTGGGTGCATGTGCGCGACGTCATCCGCGGCATTGCCCACCTGGCGCGCCGCAGCGAAGACCACGCGGTGAGCGGCGCATATAACTTCTGCGCCCCGGACGCCATCGAGCAGCGCCGCTTCGCCCAGGTGGCGGGCGCCGTGCTGCACCGGCCCGCCTTCATGCCCACGCCGGCGTGGCTGATGCGCGCCTTGCTGGGCGAGCAGGCCGACTTGCTGGTGGAAGGCCAGCGGGTCGCCCCGCGCCGGCTGGTGGAAGACGGCTTTGTCTTCCGCTATCCCACCGTGGAAGGCGCGTTGCGCAGCCTGTAGCCTGGCGTAGAATGGGGCATTGGAGATGCACCGGAGTTCAATCTATGCCCCGCTTCAGCCATACGATAGACAGCCATACCTATGCTTTCGCCAGCCTGAAGGAACTGCTGGCGAAAGCCGCGCCGCTGCGTTCGGGCGATGTGCTGGCAGGCGTGGCGGCCGCCGGCGCGCGGGAGCGGGTGGCGGCGCAGCTGGCGCTGGCGGACGTGCCGCTGCCGGCCTTCCTCAATGAGGCGCTGGTGCCGTATGAAGACGATGAAGTCACGCGCCTGATCATCGATTCGCATGACCGTGCCGCGTTTGCGCCCCTTTCCCACCTGTGCGTGGGCGATTTCCGGGACTGGCTGCTCGACGACGCGGCGGATACGCAAACGCTGTCGCGGGTGGCCGCCGGCATCACGCCCGAGATGGCGGCGGCCGTCTCAAAAATCATGCGCTTGCAGGACCTGGTGCTGGTGGCCCGCAAGTGCCAGGTTGTCACGGCCTTCCGCAACACCCTGGGCCTGGCGGGGCGCTTGTCCACGCGGCTGCAGCCGAACCATCCCACCGATGACGCCACGGGCATTGCCGCGTCCGTGCTCGATGGCCTGCTGCTGGGCAGCGGCGACGCCGTGATCGGCATCAATCCCGCCACCGACAATGTGGCGCAGGTGGTGGCGCTGCTGCAGCTGCTCGACGCCGTCATTGATCAATATCAGATTCCCACGCAGTCGTGCGTGCTCACGCACATCAGCAATACGCTCGAAGCGATACGCCGCGGCGCGCCCGTCGACCTGGTGTTCCAGTCGGTGGCGGGCACGCAGGCGGCCAACCGCAGCTTCGGCATCGATTTGTCCCTGCTGGCCGAGGGGCGGGCGGCGGCCCTGTCGCTGGGGCGCGGCACGGTGGGCCGCAATGTCATGTATTTCGAGACGGGCCAGGGCAGCGCGCTGTCGGCGGGCGCCCACCACGGCATGGACCAGCAGACGTGCGAGGCGCGCGCGTATGCGGTGGCGCGCGCATTCCAGCCGCTGCTGGTCAATTCCGTGGTGGGTTTCATTGGCCCCGAGTACCTGTACGACGGCAAGCAGATCCTGCGCGCGGGGCTGGAAGACCATTTCTGCGCCAAGCTGCTGGGACTGCCCATGGGCTGCGACGTGTGCTACACCAACCACGCGGAAGCGGACCAGGACGACATGGACGCCTTGCTGACCATGCTGGGCGTGGCCGGCTGCAATTTCATCATGGGCGTGCCGGGCGCGGACGACATCATGCTCGGCTACCAGAGCACCTCGTTCCACGACGCCCTGTATGCGCGCCGCGTGCTGGGCCTGCGTCCTGCGCCCGAATTCGAGGCCTGGCTGGCGCGCATGCAGATCACGGATGCGCAGGGCCTGTTGCGCACGGCGCTGGCGCCCGCCTTCCAGGCGGCCCTGCTGCGCCTGGACGACTAGGGAGGATGCATGGACGAGAACAAGCCGTGGCAGGCGCTGCGCGCGCATACGGCGGCGCGCATCGCGCTCGGGCGCCGTGGCGTGAGCGTGCCCACCCGCGCACAGCTGGCCTTCCAGCTGGCCCACGCGCAGGCGCGCGACGCCGTGCACCTGGCGCTCGATGGCGAGGCCCTGGCGCGGGCGCTGGCGGAACAGGGGCTGGCCAGCGTGCAGCTGCACAGCGCCGCCGCCACGCGCGCCGTCTACCTGCAGCGGCCCGACCTGGGGCGCCGCCTCGACGACGCTTCGCGTGCGCGGCTGGCCGTTGGTGTAACGGGCGTGGATCTGGCGCTGGTGGCGGCCGACGGCCTGTCGGCGCTGGCCGTGCAGCGCCACGCGGCGCCCTTCCTGGCCGCCTTGCGCGCACGGCTGGCGCTGGAAGCGTGGACGCTGTCGCCGCTGCACATCGTGGCGCAGGGGCGGGTGGCGGTGGGCGACGAGGTGGGGGCGTTGCTGAAGGCGCGCGCCGTGCTGGTGCTGATCGGCGAGCGGCCGGGCCTGAGTTCCCCCGACAGCCTGGGCCTGTACCTGACGTGGGCGCCGACAGTGGGCTTGCTGGACGAGCGCCGCAACTGCATCTCGAACGTGCGCCCGCAAGGCCTGGCGTATGCGCCGGCCGCGTACCGGCTGCACTACCTGCTGGCGCAGGCGTTCCGGCGGCAGTTGTCGGGCGTGGACTTGAAGGATGAAACGGTGGAAGAGGGCGCGGCCCTGGCGGGCACGCGCAATTTCCTGCTGGCGTGAGCGGCGGGGATCAGACTTCGCGGATGTCGTCCAGCGGCCAGCGCGGGCGCACATTGAACGAGTAATCGTGCTTGGCCGCCTGCGGGTTGATCTGCAGGCGCATGGCGCCGGCAAAGGCGATCATGGCGCCGTTATCGGTACAGAATTCCAGCTCCGGGTAATACACTTTGAAGCGCTTCTTGGCGGCCGCCGCGTTGAGCGAGGCGCGCAATTGCGCGTTGGCGCCCACGCCGCCGGCGATCACCAGGCGTTTCAAGCCCGTGTGCTTGAGGGCCGACACGCATTTGGCCGTCAGCACGTCGACGATGGCGTCGACGAAGCCGCGCGCGATGTTCGCCTTGTCCTGCTCGCAGATATTGGCGATGACTTTTTCTTCATGGTTCTTCACCACCGTCAGCACGGCCGTCTTCAGCCCCGAAAAGCTGAAGTTGAAATCCTTCGAGTGCAGCATGGGGCGCGGCAGCTTGTAGGCGAGCGGATCGCCGAATTCGGCCAGGCGCGAAATGGCGGGGCCGCCCGGATAGCCCAGTCCCAGCAGCTTGGCCGACTTGTCGAATGCCTCGCCGGCCGCATCGTCCAGGGTTTCGCCCAGCATCGTGTACTGGCCCACGCCATCGACGCGCATCAGCTGCGTGTGGCCGCCCGATACCAGCAGCGCGATGAAGGGGAATTCCGGCGGCTCGGACGCCAGCAGCGGCGACAGCAGATGGCCTTCCAGGTGGTGGATGCCCAGCACGGGCTTGTTGATGGCCAGGCCCAGGCTGCAGGCGACGGACGACCCCACCAGCAGCGCGCCGGCCAGTCCCGGACCCTGCGTGTAGGCGATGGCGTCGATCTCGGGCAGGGTGATGCTGGCCTTGGCCAGGGTTTCATCGAGCAGCGGGATGGCGCGGCGGATATGGTCGCGCGACGCCAGTTCCGGCACCACGCCGCCATATTGCTCGTGCATGGCGACTTGCGAATAGAGGGCGTGCGACAGCAGGCCGCGTTGCGTGTCGTACAAGGCCAGGCCGGTTTCGTCACAGGAGGATTCGACGCCAAGAACAATCATGAAGGTGCTAAATAGGGAGGAGTAATCCGCCATTGTAAAGGAAAGCCGGGCAGTCCACCGTGCGGCGGGCGCACCATTTCGGCGGCAGTGTGCACTCGCGCAGTGCGCCACGCTGCCGTTTTGCCCGGGTTTTTTCGCTGATTTCGCCCTTTCCCCGCCCGCAGCGGCACTGGCACCGCTCTTGCTTAGACAGGCATGTGCCTTTTTCACAGGAGTCCGCGATGCCAGAACAATGGAAAATGATATGCCGCCTGAAGGACATGCCGCTGGCCGGCGCGCGCATGGTGCAGCGGGGCCTGGCGTGGCAGGACTTGCCGGGCGTGGCGCTGTTCCGCGCGCTGGATGACACGGTGTACGCCTTGCTCGACACGGTGCCTTGCCTGGGCGGCCCGCTGGCGCACGGGGTGCTGATGGAGAAAAACCTGATGGGCCCCAAGAACAGCTGGATCATCGAGCTCGATTCGGGCCGCCTGGTGGCGCCCGTGCAGGGCATGGCGCGCCTGTACGCCGTGCGCATCCTCGATGGGCGCATCTACCTGGACGTCAATGAACTCAATATCCCGGCCAGCAAGGCCGAACAGGCGCTGGCGGGATCGTTTGCCGTGCTGCCGCATGTGCAGATGGCAGGGTGAGAAAAAAACGGCGCACAAGGCACCGTTTTTCGTATCCGCAGCCGGCTTATGCCGGGCGGTTTAACAAATGCGCATGCGCATCGCGCAGCATGGTGGCCGTCGTGTCCCAGTCGATGCAGCCGTCGGTGACGGAGCAGCCGTAGGTCAGTTGCGACAGGTCTTGCGGGATCTTCTGGTTGCCGCCGACGATGTTCGATTCGATCATCACGCCCACCAGCGAACGGTTGCCCTGGCGGATCTGGTTGACCACGTCGGCCATCACCAGCGGCTGCAGTTCCGGCTTCTTGTAGCTGTTCGCGTGCGAGCAGTCGACCACCAGGTTGGCCGGCAGCTTGGCCTTGGCCAGCGCCTGTTCGGCGATGGCGATCGAGACGGAGTCGTAGTTCGGGCGGCCGTCGCCGCCGCGCAGCACCACGTGGCCGTACGCGTTTCCGCGCGTGCGCACGATGGCCACATTGCCTTCGCCGTTAATGCCCAGGAAGGAGTGCGGGTGCGCCGACGACAGGATGGCGTTGACGGCGATGCTGATGTCGCCATCGGTGCCGTTCTTGAAGCCGACGGGCGTCGACAGGCCGGACGACATTTCGCGGTGCGTCTGCGATTCCGTGGTGCGCGCGCCGATGGCCGTCCAGGCGATCAGGTCGCCCAGGTATTGCGGCGAGATGGGGTCCAGCGCCTCGGTGGCGGTGGGCAGGCCCAGTTCGCACACATCGAGCAGGAACTGGCGCGCCTTTTCCATGCCTTCGTTGACCTTGAACGAGTCGTCCATGTACGGGTCGTTGATATAGCCTTTCCAGCCCGTGGTGGTACGCGGTTTTTCGAAATACACGCGCATCACCAGCAGCATCGTGTCCTTGACTTCCTCTTGCAGCGCTTTCAGGCGGCGCGCGTAATCGAGGCCGGCGACGGGGTCGTGGATGGAGCAGGGACCGACGACGACGAACAGGCGCTGGTCCTTGCGGTCGATGATGTTGCGCAGCGCTTCGCGGCCGCGGCTGACGGTGTCGAAGGCGCTTTCCGACAGGGGCAGCTTGGCGTGCAGTTCGGCCGGCGTCGGCATGGGCGCGAAGGAGGTGACGTTGATATTTTCGATGTCTGGCGTATTCATGATTCTGGCTAGGCTTTCGCTATTGCGTTCTTTAAGAGGCAATAGTGTAGCGGAAATGCGGCCTGGCGGCGGGGAAGGGGGTAAAACGGGAATGGATGAGTTGTTTTTATGGCAGGGTCGCCACGCCGCCGGCCTCCCATGAGCGCTTGCTCAATGGCCGCCGGCCAGGCTGGCGCCAAAGGTGTAGCGGGCGATGCGCTGGTAGTTGTCGGACAGCTCAGGCGGCCTGGGCAGGCCGGGGTGGCGCCGCACGTGCGCGAGGATGGCCGTTTCGTGCTGGCGTATCTGCGCATCCAGGCAGGCGATCTGCTGGCGCAGCAATTGATGCAGTGCAATCTGTCCCGCATGGAAATGGTCTTCCAGGCGCAGCATCTCCTGCTTGCGCAGTTGCCGCACGGCTTGCAGGCGGCGCAGCCACAGGCACAGTTCCACGTAGGCGGCCGACGGCGGCGTCCAGGGGGCAGGGCGTGTCGCCGCGCAATACTGCGCCAGCACCACGGCGCCGCGCACCGCGCCGCCAGGCAGGCCGCAGCCGCGCGCATACGCTTCCAGCGGACCCGGCTTGGCATCGCACACCAGCATGCCCATGTCGGCCAGCACGCGGGCGGCCACCTCGCTGTACGGGTCGTCCAGGCGCATGCAGACGCGCAAGCCCATGACGGGCACGTCGTTCCTTTGCAGCCAGCTGCGCAGCCAGCGGTAGCCGGCCAGGTCGTTTTCCAGCACCTTGCACAGCACCTCGCCGCCCGAGATCAGCACGGCCTTGAGCAGCAGCTTGCTCGTTTCGATGCCGACGAAGGCGCTTTCCTGTTTGGTCGCGTGTTCCATGATGAGTCCTCCTGTGTAGGGATATACGCAGCGGTGGCATGGCTGGATTCAGCGCGATGCATATTTCGGGAGGAAATATTTTTCTGGCGGACTGTTGCATTGGCGCATTTTGCTGCCGCCAAGCCGTCTGCCTGGGGAAAAATCCGTGTAAGCTGGCGCCATGACTACTGTTTCCATACCCCATACCGACGTGGCCGGCGAGCCATTTCCCGCCGCCCGTTTCATCAAGGAAATAGGACGCGGCAAGAACGGTGCGCGCAGCATGACGCGCGACGACGCCCGCGCCCTGTACCGCGCCATGCTCGAGGGCCGCGTGTCGGACCTGGAACTGGGCGGCATTTTGTTGTCGATGCGCATCAAAGGCGAGTCCGTCGAGGAAATCGCCGGCTTCCTCGACGCGGCCGAAACGTCGTTCGTCCCGCTGGCCGCGCCAGCCGGCGAGTTCGCGCCGATCATCATTCCCAGCTACAACGGCGCGCGCAAGATGGCCAATTTGACGGCTCTGCTGGCGCTGCTGCTGGCGCGCGCGGGCGCGCCCGTGCTCGTGCATGGCGTCACCAGCGACCCGGGCCGCATCACGACGGCCGAAGTGCTGGCCGCGCTGGGCGTGCCCGCCTCGCCCGACCACGCGCAGGCCGAGGCCGCCATGGCGCGCGGGGAAGTCGCCTTCCTGCCCATCGCCGCGCTGGCGCCGCGCCTGGCGTACATGCTGTCCCTGCGGCGCGTGCTGGGCGTGCGCAATTCCACGCACACCCTGGTGAAGATCATGCAGCCGTTCGCGGGTCCCGCCCTGCGGCTGGTGTCGTACACGCATCCGGAATACCTGGAAATGCTCGGCGAATATTTCCTCACGGCGTCGCCGCCAGCGCGCGGCGACGCGTTCCTGATGCGGGGCACGGAAGGCGAGACGGTGGCCAATGCCAACAAGGCGCAGCAGATCGACTGGTTTCACGGCGGCGAACGCACGGTGCTGGTGGAAAAGCAGCTGCTGGTGGACGAATTGCCGCACTTGCCGGCCGAGCGCGATGCGGTCACCACGGCCGACTGGATCGCCGCCGTGCTGCGGGGCGAGGTGCCCGTGCCGCCATCGATCGCCGAGCAGGTCGCGCAATGCCTGATGACGTCGCGGCAGATTGCAGCACGGCCGCGCTAGCCGCGCCGCCGCAGTTTACAATGGCGTCTTTGTAATCAGCGGTGACCGGAATTCTTATGGCAAAACAATTTGATGTGGCAGTGATCGGCGCGGGCGCGGCCGGCATGATGTGTGCGGCTGTTGCCGCCCAGCAAGGCAAGCGCGTGGTGTTGATCGATCACGCGGCCAAGCTGGCCGAAAAGATCCGCATCTCGGGTGGTGGACGGTGTAATTTCACCAATATTAACGCCACGCCACAAAATTTCCTCTCGGAAAACCCGCATTTCTGCAAGAGCGCGCTGTCGCGCTACACGCCGCAGGATTTCCTCGCGCTGGTGAAAAAATACCGGATCGGCTACCACGAAAAGCACAAGGGCCAGCAATTCTGCAATGAATCGGCTGAGCAGATCATCGACATGCTCAAGGACGAGTGCGCCGCTGGCGGCGTGCATTGGCGCATGCCGTGCAAGATCGACAATGTTGCCCAGCAAGCAGATGGCGGCTTCGTGCTGCAGACGGACAGCGGCGACATCGAGACGGCCAGCATCGTCATCGCCACGGGCGGCCTGTCGATTCCGAAGATCGGCGCCACGGATTTCGCCTACCGCATCGCCAAACAATTCGATTTGATGATGGTCGAGCCCCGTCCGGCCCTGGTGCCGCTGACGTTCGATCCGGCCAGCTGGGCGCCGTTTGCGGAACTGTCCGGCATCGCTTTGGAAGTGGACGTGGAGACGGGCAGCCTGAAAGGCCGCAAGGCAACGGGCGCGCGTTTCCGCGAAGATTTGCTGTTCACGCACCGCGGCCTGTCGGGTCCCGCGATTCTGCAAATTTCCAGCTATTGGCTGCCCGGCACGCCCATCGTCATCAACCTGCTGCCGGAAGTGGACGTGGCGCAGACCTTGATCGAAGGCAAGGGCACCTTGAAGAAACAGCTGGGCAATATCGTGGCGCAATGGCTGCCGCAGCGCCTGGCGGACTGCTTGCTGGCCGTCAACGGCCTGGCGCCGGACGCGCGCATCGCCGACATGCCCGACGCCCAGCTGCGCAAGCTGGGGCAGGCCATCAATGCCTGGTCCATCGTGCCGAACGGCTCCGAAGGCTACCGCAAGGCCGAAGTGACGCGCGGCGGCATCGATACGCGCGAGCTGTCGCAGCAGACCATGATGGCAAATAAGGTGCCGGGCCTGTATTTCATCGGCGAATCGGTCGATGTGACAGGCTGGCTGGGCGGCTACAACTTCCAGTGGGCCTGGGCTTCCGGCGTGGCGGCAGGTATTGCCTTGCAGTAAGCAAGTCTGTAGGATGGGGTTCTGGCGCCCGGTGCGCCGGCCCCGGTGCGTGGTTTACGCCACATTCCGGCAGCGATCGCAGGCCGCATGCCGCACGCAAGTGGGGGAGGGGCTTCCCTTTCCGAATAAAAGCTGCTACTATCTATCTCTTCCTATACACCACCTCAACGGTTTGAATTTTACATGACCACTATTCGCCTTAAAGAAAACGAGCCGTTCGAAGTCGCAATGCGTCGCTTCAAACGCACCATCGAAAAAACGGGTCTGCTGACCGAATTGCGCGCTCGCGAATTCTACGAAAAGCCAACAGCTGAGCGCAAGCGCAAGCTGGCAGCTGCTGTCAAGCGTCATTACAAACGCATCCGCAGCCAACAACTGCCGAAAAAATTATTCTAAGACTGTTAGTCAGAACCAACCCGGGTAGTTCGGCGCATTGTTCGCCACGGGTTTTGTTTTGATTCGCCTGGAGTGATACTTCAGATGAGTCGCATACCCGCTCCGGTTCGCCGCAGCGGGTTTTCGCTTTTGTGGCCGCCTGCTTGGAGTACCTGACAGAACCGTAGCGAGCGGCAGTGAGTTGCGGCTGAGAAGCGCAGCTGTGCGAATGCACAGTGAGCATCGGAGGCCGCAAATCGCGACGCGCAGGAGCTTATGTCAGGTACTCTTGGTCTGCGCACATCAGCATCGAGCCCTACTTACCAACACGAGGATTGCCATGAGCTTGAAAGAACAAATTACCGAAGACATGAAAAACGCCATGCGCGCCAAGGAAGCGGGCAAGCTGGGCACGATTCGCCTGTTGCTGGCGGAAATCAAGCGCAAGGAAGTCGACGAGCGCATCGAATTGACGGATGCCCACGTGACGGCCATCGTGGAAAAGATGATCAAGCAGCGCAAGGATTCGATCACCCAGTTCGAAGCCGGCGGCCGTGCCGACCTGGCCGACATCGAAAAAGCCGAACTGGTGCACCTGATCGGCTACATGCCTGCGGGCTTGTCGGAAGACGAAGTGGCGGCCGAAGTGGCTGCTGCCGTGGCCGCCTCGGGCGCCGCCGGTCCGCAAGACATGGGCAAGGTCATGGCCATCGTCAAGCCGAAGCTGGCGGGCCGCGCCGACATGACCGTTGTTTCCGCGCTGGTCAAGAAAGCCTTGACGCCGGCAGCGTAAGCATACAATAGTAGTAAAGGCTGCCAGTCGTCGCGCTGGCAGCCTGTTAACAGCCCACACGTTGACCTGGCTCAACCTCCGGCCACGTGCGGTAGTATAGTCTGACCTATAACAAGACCCGCCCTAGCCAGTGATACCTCAATCCTTCATTTCCGATTTGCTCAACCGCGTCGATATCGTCGATGTCGTGGGCCGCTATGTGCAACTGAAAAAAGGTGGCGCCAATTTCATGGGCTTGTGCCCGTTCCACAGTGAAAAATCGCCCAGCTTTACCGTCAGCCCCACCAAGCAGTTCTATCATTGTTTCGGCTGTGGCGCGCATGGCACCTCGATCGGCTTCCTGATCGAATACTCGGGCATGGGCTTTGTCGATGCCGTCAAGGACCTGGCGCAGAACGTGGGCATGGTCGTGCCGGAAGCGGACGACAAGATCCCGCCGGCCCAGCGCGCGCAGATCCAGGCGCAAAGCCTGGCCTTGTCCGACGCCATGACGCAGGCTTGCGATTATTACCGCGGGCAATTGCGCCACGCACCGGAAGCCATCGCCTACCTCAAAAATCGGGGCTTGACGGGCGAAGTGGCCGCTCGCTTCGGCATGGGTTTCGCGCCCGGCGGCTGGGACAACCTGCGCTCCGTCTTTCCCGATTACGACGTGGTGGCCCTGGCCGAAGCGGGCCTGGTGATCGACAAGGTCGATGAAGAGGGCAATAACCGCAAGCGTTACGACCGTTTCCGCGAACGCATCATGTTTCCGATTCGCAATACCAAGGGCCAGGTCATCGCCTTTGGCGGCCGCGTGCTCGACCATGGCGAACCGAAATACCTGAACTCGCCGGAAACCCCCTTGTTTTCCAAGGGTTTCGAACTCTATGGGCTGTTCGAGGCGCGCCAGGCCATCCGCGACGCCGGCTATGTGCTGGTGACGGAAGGCTATATGGACGTGGTGGCGCTGGCGCAGATGGGTTTCCCGCAAGCGGTGGCCACCCTGGGCACGGCGTGCACGCCCACCCACGTGCAAAAACTGCTGCGCCAGACCGATAGCGTGATCTTCAGCTTTGACGGCGACAAGGCCGGCCGCCGCGCCGCCCGCCGCGCGCTGGAAGCGAGCCTGGCCCACGTGTCGGACAACAAGACCATCAAATTCCTGTTCCTGCCGTCGGAACACGATCCGGACAGCTACATCCGCGAATTCGGCGCCGAAGGCTTCGAACAGCAAGTGCATGAAGCCATGCCGCTGTCGCAATTCCTGCTCAAGGAAGTGTCGGGCGAGCATGATCTGTCGGAGCCGGAAGGGCGCGCCCGCGTGCAGTTCGACGCCAAGCCCCTGCTGCAACTGATGGCGCCGTCGTCCTTGCGTTTGCAGATCGTGCGTGGGCTGGCGCAGCTGACGCAGTCCACGCCGGCCGAGATCGAAGCGCTGTTCGAGCTGGCCAAGCCCGTTGCCGTGGCGCACCGCGCGCCGCCGAAATCGGGCCGTCCCGTGCCTGTGGGGCTGGAATTGAAGATCATGCGCATGCTGGTGGCGCATCCGCCCTTGACCCTGCGCATCGACGAGGCCGCCCTGGCCGCCTTCCAGCACCTGGGGCCCGATGCGGCGCACAGTCTGGGGCAGCTGGTGGCCGTGGGCCAGGCGCTGGGCGAGCACGGCAGTTTTGCCGCACTGGCGCAGCAGTTGAAGGAGCTGGGCAGCGAATACGACGAGATCATCGGCGAAATCGCGGCCGGCACGGAATCCGATTACGACAGCGAATTGTCGTGGCTGGTAAGCACCATCCGCGAGATCAAATTGAATGCCTTGAAGGCGGAATTGCAGCAATTGTTTGCGTCGGGTTTGCCATCCGAGAAAATTGGTGTACGCTACCGCGAAATCATGCAGGAGCAAGGTGAGCTGGAGCGTGAGCGCGATGCCGAGTTGGTGAATCGATAACCTTGCTCTGGGGGCATGGCGCGCACTGGAAAAACATTTTTCGCGTGCTATAATTAAATGCTAAGTATTGTGTGCTTTGGCAAGCTAGTTCTGTTTCGTAAATAGTATTTGTTTTCAGTAAGTTAGGCTCTTGATCGGCGCGGTGGATCGTGTCGGCAGCCAGGGCCAACTGGCGTTTTCGGCGTTGCGGGCAAGGCCCGCAGACGCTGGCAAGCCGCGCCAGGCTCTCGCTCCCAACGCGGTCGATGCAGGAATTTTTGCCGAGACGGCTGGCAACAGCCGGTGGACAGGAATTGCTGCGCTTCCCGCGGATCGTGGCCGATGAGGTGTAAGTAACGTAACAGTGTCGAATTTGCGTAGTCGGCAGGTTCGAAGATGGTGGTTCCCGCAGGTAGACAGGGAGCTGGCAGCAAACTTTATCCTAATCCACCGTAAAGCAAGTCGTTGTGTAATCGAAAGCGCCTGTGCCAATCAAGAAACCCGAATCCAAAGCGGCTGCAAAGCCCACTAAAGTTACCACGAAAGCCGAAAAGGCGCTCGACCGGCCAGAAGCCCGCGTAACCAGCGCGCCGCCTGTGGTCAGCCAGACCACCGATGCTGCCACCCTGGCAGCCATCGATACGTCCGGTTATGTCTTGCCGTCGGTAAAAGTGCCAGGCCGCCGCGGCCGCAAGCCCAAAGAATTCCAGCCAGAAAATGATGAAGTCGCCGCGCTGAACGCCGTCGAGCGGGCCGAGCTGAAGGCCGTCGACAAGGCCAAGGCCAAGGACCGCAAGGCGAAGGAGCGCGCGCTGCTGAAAGACGCGTTTTCGTCCGACACGGAAGCGAGCGAGGAAGAGCTCGAGCGCCGGCGCCAGAAACTCAAGACCCTGATCAAGTTCGGCAAGGAACGCGGTTTCCTCACGTATGCGGAAATCAACGATCACTTGCCCGAAAACATCGTCGATCCGGAAGCCATCGAAGGCATCATCGGTACCTTCAATGACATGGGCATCGCCGTCTACGAGCACGCGCCCGATGCGGAAACGTTGTTGCTGTCCGATAACGTTGCCGTCGTCACCAGCGACGATGAGGCGGAAGCAGCGGCCGAGGCCGCATTGTCGACCGTCGATTCCGATTTCGGCCGCACCACCGACCCCGTGCGCATGTACATGCGTGAAATGGGTTCGGTCGAGCTGCTGACGCGCGAAGGCGAGATCGAGATTGCCAAGCGCATCGAAGATGGCTTGAAAGACATGATCCAGGCCATTTCCGCCTGTCCCGTGACGATCGCCGAAATCATCGCCGCCGCCGACCGCATCGCCAACGAAGAGATCAAGATCGACGAAATCGTCGACGGTCTCGTCGATGAAAACGAACCGGTCGCCGCGCCTGTCGTGGCCGCCCCCGTCGAAGAAGACGAGGAAGAGGGCGAAGCGGAAGAAGAGGAAGAAGAAGAGGAAGAAGAAGCGAGCGCGTCGGGCGCCGCCGGTTTCTCGGCGGAGCAGCTGGAAACCCTGAAACGCACGGCACTGGAAAAATTTGCCGTCATTTCTCAGCAGTTCGACAAGATGCGCCGCGCCTTCGAAAAAGAAGGCTACAACTCGAAACCCTACGCCAAGGCGCAGGAAGCCATTTCGCAAGAATTGCTGGGCATCCGCTTCACGGCCAAGGTGGTGGAAAAGCTGTGCGACACCCTGCGCGGCCAGGTCGACGAAGTGCGCCATATCGAGAAGCAGATCCTCGACGTGGCCGTGAACCGCTGCGGCATGCCGCGCGCCCACTTCATCAAGGTCTTCCCGGGCAATGAAACCAACCTAGACTGGGTCGATGGCGAAGTCAACGCAGGACACGCGTACAGCGCCATCCTGGGCCGCAACATTCCGACCGTCAAGGAACTGCAGCAGCGCCTGATCGACCTGCAGGCGCGGGTCGTCTTGCCGCTGCCGGACTTGCGCAACATCAACCGCCAGATGGCGGCCGGTGAAATGAAGGCGCGCAAGGCCAAGCGCGAAATGACGGAGGCCAACTTGCGCCTGGTTATTTCGATCGCCAAGAAATACACGAACCGGGGCCTGCAATTCCTCGACCTGATTCAGGAAGGCAATATCGGCCTGATGAAGGCCGTCGACAAGTTCGAGTACCGCCGCGGCTACAAGTTCTCGACCTATGCCACCTGGTGGATCCGCCAGGCCATCACGCGCTCGATCGCCGACCAGGCGCGCACGATCCGCATTCCCGTGCACATGATCGAGACGATCAACAAGATGAACCGGATTTCCCGCCAGATCCTGCAGGAAACGGGCGCGGAGCCCGATCCGGCCACCCTGGCGATCAAGATGGAGATGCCCGAGGACAAGATCCGCAAGATCATGAAAATCGCCAAGGAACCGATCTCGATGGAAACGCCGATCGGCGACGACGACGATTCCCACTTGGGCGACTTCATCGAGGACAACAACACCCTGGCGCCGGCCGATGCGGCCCTGCACGCGTCCATGCGCGGCGTGGTCAAGGACGTGCTCGATTCCTTGACGCCGCGCGAAGCGAAAGTGCTGCGCATGCGTTTCGGCATCGAGATGTCCACCGACCATACCCTGGAAGAAGTGGGCAAGCAATTTGACGTGACGCGCGAGCGCATCCGCCAGATCGAAGCCAAGGCGCTGCGCAAGCTGCGCCACCCATCGCGCTCCGACAAGCTGAAAAGCTTCTTGGAAGGCAACTAGAAGCCAATAGGGCTTGACGTACGCCCCTGATACCCCTATCCTCGCGTGTCCGTTTCCAAAACGGCCGCGCGAGGCGGGCATCAACAGCGCCGCCACGCCGCAGTTCCCGGGCCTCTAGCTCATGCTTGGTTAGAGCAGCGGACTCATAATCCGTTGGTGCCGTGTTCGACTCACGGGAGGCCCACCAGAATTTGCAGCAATAGATCAAGCCCCGGCGGGCAACTGCCGGGGCTTTTTTCGTGCTGTCGTACAATCGCGGCATTACGATTGATGATGGATGGAATGAGATGACGGCTGAAGTGAAGATGGAAGATATCGTGGTCGGTGAGGGTAAGGCGGCGGCGCGTGGTGCGCTGATCACGGCCCACTACCGGGGCTGGCTGGAAGATGGGACGGAGTTTGACTCGTCGCACAAGCGGGGTGAGCCTTTTCGCTGCGTGTTGAGCAATAACAAGGTCATCCAGGGCTGGATTCTGGGTTTGCAGGGCATGCAGGTTGGCGGCACGCGCAAGCTGTGGGTGCCGGCAGCACTGGCGTATGGCGAGCGGCAGGTGGGCTTGATCCCGCCGCATTCCAATCTGCTGTTCGAAATTGAATTGCTGGAAGTGCTGACGCGCGATTGATGGCGGGCAGCGGTATCAGCTTAATCGCTTCAGTTTCTCCCAGCACATTTCAACTGCCGCGCCTGTGGGTGGTCAAGCCTGTTTCAGCTTGGCCGGCACCAGGTCCAGTGTCGGCACGATGTCGTGCAGGCTGGCCACTTCATAGGTGGGGATGGCGGCCGAGGTATTGGCCATGCTGTCCGGGTTGAACCAGCAGCTGTCGATGCCGTAGCGGTTGGCGCCTAGGATGTCGGCGTCCAGGCGGTCGCCGATGATGATGGTCGTCTCCTTGCTGAAGGCGCGCGCCATGTCGGCCGCATATTCGAAGAAGCGCACGTCCGGCTTGGCGTGGCCGCACGCTTCGGAGGTGGCGACGAAGGAAATGTAGTCGCCCAGGCCGGAGGCGGCGATGCGGCGGTTCTGGATGGCTTCGACGCCATTGGTGATGATGCCCACTTCGCCGATGCGCGACAGGGTTTCGCACACTTGTTTGGCGCCATCGATGAGCACGACCGTGTCCGGCAACGAGTCCAGATACAGCCGGCTGGCCAGTTCCGGATCGATGGCGATAGCGTTCAGTGCAAACGTCTTGCGGAAGCGCTCCACTTTCAGGAAATCCTTGCTCACGTCACCCGTCTCGAAACGTTTCCACAGGTCGACGTTGATCGCCTGGTATTGGGAAAACAAGCCGTCGATGCCGTCGCGCAAACCCAGTTCGTGCATGGTGTGCAGAAACGAGCGTTTTTCGGACGCCCTGAAATCAAGTAGGGTATCGTCAAGGTCAAACAGGAATAATGTGTATTTCATGGCATGTTGTTGAAAGCGTGGAACTTGTTTTGCATCGTAGCACGTAGCGCCGAGTTCGGTTGGCCGTGCCCTGCGCGGGCGATCCGCTACAATCGCTGCCACACCTGTTGTCTTCACGCCATTCCTGCCCATGACCGAGTTCTCCGTCAACGTTAATAAAATCGCGCTGCTGCGCAATTCGCGCGGCCGCAACTTCCCCGACCTGCTCGCTTTTTCGGCGCGCTTTCTCGATCTGGGCGCCGCCGGCATCACCTTGCATCCGCGTCCGGACCAGCGCCATGCGCGCTACGATGATGTTGCGCCATTGCAGCGCCTGTGCGCGGAGCGGGGACGCGAGCTGAACGTGGAGGGATATCCGGCGGCGGAATTTCTGCAGGTCGTGAAAAGCGCGCGTCCGGCGCAATGCACCCTGGTGCCGGACATGCCGGGGCAACTGACGTCCGATCACGGCTGGGACATCGAACGGCATGCGGCGCTGCTGCGTCCCGCCATTGCGCAATTGAACGACCTGGGCATCCGCGTCAGCCTGTTTGTCGATGCCGACTACCCGGCGCTGGACTGGGCGCGCGAAGTGGGCGCGGCGCGGGTCGAGCTGTACACGGAACGGTTTGCCGAGAGTTATGGCAGCGGGCAGGCCGATGCCGTCTTCGATACCTATCTGCAGGCGGCGCGCCGTGCCCAGGCGCTGGGACTAGGCGTGAACGCCGGGCACGATCTTGACCTGCACAACCTGGCGCGTTTCCTGGACATTCCCGGCATCCTGGAAGTGTCGATCGGCCATGCGCTGGTGGTCGAGTGCATCGAGCAGGGCATGGACAAGGTGCTGGGCCGCTATCTTGAAATATGTCGATCGTAGGGGGCCTGGGCGACGAAGCTGGCCGGCCGCTGCAGCCTGACCGCGACTGGCCGTTCTTCGATGCCGATTTTTTCGTGCCGCCACAGGTGCTGGCGCAGGTACAGGCGCTGACGCCTCACGCTGCGGCGCTGCTGTGGACGCGCCATGTATCGGCCCATCCCGCTGAAACGCACCCGATGCAGTTGCGCGCAGGACACCGCCTGCAGCCAAGGGTATCGGGGCCGGACTGGCTGGCCGAGTTTGATGCCGTTCCCAGCGAGCACCCGGCGCAATCGGGCCGCGTGGCCGCGTTTCTCGTGTCCCACTTTCAGGCTGCCGGGGCGGCCCCCGTCTTGTTCATGGCCAGCCGGGCGCGCGCCTATGCGCTGACACCGGCCGCGCTTGCCGCATGCAGGCCTTGCTTGCTGGCCATTTCCGATGAAGGCCCCTTGCTGTACCAGCCGGCCACGGGCAAGTTCGTCTGGTGCAGGCCGCATGGGGCACAGGCGGGTGGCGAGGAGGGGCAGGAACTCGCGTCGTGAGTGTGCATGCAGCGATTACATATCCACCCACCAGTTGAGCAAGGTTTCATCATCGTCGTCATCGAGGTTGACGTAGATATTGGCGAAGTACCATTCCACGCCCGTTGCTGCGCGGAAGGCGTCGAAGGGGGCGTTGACGTTGTGGATGCCGTGGTGGCCCGGCACGCTGAAGGTGAGGTTGCCTTTGTACTGGCCGTCCATGGTGCCGCCCAGCTGGCTTTGCACGTCGCGTTCGAGCTGGTCCACTGCTGCTTGCGGCACGTCGTCGGCATACACCTGGATGCAGAAATTGCCGCCGCGCTTCAATACTTCGGCGGGGGCGAGCGGGTCGGCGATGCTGACGATGTCGCCGCGCGCCAGGTTCAGGGTCAGGCCGGGCGAGGCCAGCAGTTCATAGACGTGCTCGTCAATCTGGCGTGCGGGCAGGGTTTCATACACGGGACCGTGGGTGTTTTCACCTGCCAATACGCGGATATGCGGCAAGCCTTCGCAATTGATGTCTTCCATTCATTCTTTCATAGTGCCGGCGTCACGCACTGCGGGCTGCGCCAGGGTGGGTTTATGGCAATATTGTACCGGCTACGTGCCCGCTGGCCGGGTACGCAACAGTGCAAACGAGGAGAGGCAATGAAGGATGTGGTACAGGTCGGCGGCTGCTTATGTGGCGCCGTGCGCTTCGAAGTGACAGGCGAGGGCAGCAATCCGCACAGCTGCTCGTGCCGCAATTGCCAGCAGCACACGGGCGCGCCCACTGTGGCGTGGGTGGAGTTTGCGCGCGATCAAGTGCGCTGGACGGGCACGGCTGGTGCACCGGCAACCTACCGTTCTTCCGGGTATTCGAGCCGGGCCTTTTGCGCCGCGTGCGGCAGTTCCATCGGCGCCATCGACGATGCGCCGACGGTGGCCTTGCTGGTGGGTAGTTTTGATCATCCTGCCCGGGCGGCCTTTGCGCCCGCATACCACTCTTTTGACGATCTCAGGCCGCTCTGGTGGCACTTCGAGCGGGCCGTCGCCGCACCCGGGCCGGGCGGCGCAGGCAAGTAATCCTCCGTGCGTCAGACGGGCGGCGTGGCCAGGAAGGCAGGCAGGGTTTCTGCCGAGCGCGTGTAGGCGTGCACGCAGCGATAGTCGGCCGGCTTGACGATATCGGGCGTTTCCAGCTGGGCGAAGCTCCAGCCGACGGCGATGGTTACGCCCGCCTGGTCGATACTGCCCGTCTCGCCAGGCAGGGGCAGCTGCGCGCACTCCTGTTCCAGCGCGGTCCAGGCGGCGCGCAGTTGCATGCCGACCCGCTCCAGCCATGGCGCGTGCTGCTTGTCGAGCGGACGCAGCTTGCGTTCGTAGACGATCTGTACGGCTTTTTCATAGGCGGCCAGCGCCAGGCCCGTCAGGCGCAGCGTACGTACGCTGTCGGCGAGGGAGGGGGCGGCGGTGTCCGGACGCAGCAGCGATAGATAATGGAGGATCAAGGTGGAATCCATGAGCACTTGCCCGTCGTCCAGTACCAGGGTCGGCACCTTGATGACGGGGTTGATCTCGCGCACGGCATCCAAGTTGCGGAACACGGACAGCGGCAAGTGCTCGTAGGCAATTCCCTGCAGTTGCAAACAGATGGCGACCCTGCGCACATAGGGCGAGTCGAGCATGCCGATCAGTTTCATGGCCAGTCTCCGGGGTAGTCAGGAGTATCCACGATACCCGCTTGCCTGCCCGCTGGCCAGCGTCCTGCTTAATTGTGTGCGCTAATGCCGTTGCGGAACTGTTCAAAACCGGCGCGCGCGGCCTTGTAGCAATTGCCGGCGGCCGCTTCCAGGCCTTCGCGGTCCAGCACTTCGACCGTGCCGCGGCGGTACTGGATCAAGCCTTCGTCCTGCAGCTTGCGGGCCGTGACGGTGACGCTTTCGCGGCGCACGCCCAGCATGTTGGCCATGGTGTCTTGCGTGACCTTCAGCTCGTTCGACAGCGAGCGATCGAGGCGGTCCAGCAGCCAGCGGCACAGTTTCTGTTCGATGCTGCAATGACGGCCGCCCACCACGTTCTGTGCCATTTGCGCAAACATGGCGCTGGTGTAGCGCATCAGCAATTGTGCCAGCGCGCCGCCTTCGTTGAACACTTCGCGCAGGAAGGCCGTTTTCAGGCGGTAGCCGTAGCCGGCCGTCTGCACGATGGCCGTGCAGGTGGCGCGCTCGGCTTCGTACAGCACCACGCCGGCGACGCCTTCGCGGCCGATGACGGCGATCTCGGTGGTGGCGCCGTCTTCCATCACATACAGCAGGGACACGATGGCGTTGGTGGGGAAATACGCATATTCAATCTTGCCGCCGCAATCGAACAAGTGCTTGCCGGCAGGCAGGGCAACCAGTTCCAGTTGGCAAAACAGGCGCTCCAGATCGGCGCGCGACAAGGCGCGCAGCAATTCGTTCTGTTGTGCGCCCGTGATGCTGATCATGGGTGTGGCGGGGGCGGCTTGCCAGTTGTGCTGGACGGCGGCGTGGCTATTCGTTGCTGGGGTCAGGTTGCTATAAGCTTTATACATGGTAGGGCCTCGTCTTCTGATTTTGTTGGATGGCGCTGCGTTTCTGGCTTGCTAGCGTTGTACTGAATCTTGTATCCACTATAAGACGGGGGGGCGCAGGCGGGCATCGGATGAGCCGACGTGCTTATGTAGGCTAGGAACATTGCCTCGTGTCATCCGACTCCTACGCCTGTTTTTTCATTTTTCTCCGTTTGGAAACCAGCGTGCCAGGGCAAAAAGACGGCCTGCTGCCCGTTCTCCGCGAACTTTGGCCGTCTGCCGCGATCAAACCAGTCGGCGCCAAAATACGATGGTGATAAAATATTGCCTTGTGGAAATTGGCGCGCGTGCCGGCAGCTGTCGTTGCGCTTGTCGTTTGCATTTGTCGTTGTATGCGACGGCTGCACTGCGCAGGCTGCTGGTCTCGCTGCCGAACCCGGGTCCTTTCTGCTTCATCTTGCGATGCTTTCATGGGTCGCCTCACTGCCCGTGCAGTGCATTTGCCGGCGGGTATTTGTCCAGTCCCGATTAATGAAGGAAAGCAACGCATGAAATGGTTTTTTGATTTGAAAATTGCCACCAAACTGATCTTGTCGTTTGGCGCCGTGCTGCTGTTGACGGCGGCCCTGGGCGTATCGGCGATCTTTTCCATGGCGCGTATCAATACCGCGTCGACGGATCTGTCCGCCAACTGGATGCCCAGCGTGCTGGCAGCCATGTCCATGCGCAGCGATGTCAGCGATTTCCGCCGCTGGGAACTGGCGCACATGCTGGCCGCGCAGGATGCCGACATGGCGCAGAATGAAGCGCGCATGACGGAAACGCAGAGCAAGCTGAAGACGGACGGCGACAATTACCGCGCCCTGATTTCGGAGCCGGGCGAGAAGGAAGTCTTCGAGCGTTTCCTTGCGCTCAACGATGAATTCATGCGCCTGCACGCAACCATGCTGAGCCTGTCGCGCGAGATGAAGAAGGAAGAGGCGCGCGCGCTGGCCGTGGGGCCGTCGGCCAAGGTCATGGCGGACATGATGGTGACCCTGGATAAACTCGTGTCCATCAATACGGAGGGCGGCGCGCGTTCGAGCGCCAGCGCCGATGCCACGTATGCGGCTTCGCGCGCCAGCCTGATCGGCCTGCTGGTAGGCATCGTCGTCATCGGCATGCTGCTGGCGCTGTGGGTGGCGCGCAGCGTGGCCCGTCCCCTGATCGAGGCGGTCGGCGTGGCGCGCCAGGTGGCGGCGGGCGACTTGACCGCGCATATTGTTGTGCAATCGCAAGACGAAACGGGGCAATTGATGCAGGCCCTGAAAGACATGAATGCCAGCCTGCAGAACCTGGTGGGCCAGGTGCGCAGCGGCACGGACACCATCGCCACGGCATCGAGCCAGATTGCCGCCGGTAATCAGGACTTGTCGTCGCGCACGGAAGAGCAGGCCAGTTCGCTGGAAGAAACGGCGTCCTCGATGGAAGAACTGACGTCGACCGTGAAGCAGAATGCGGACAATGCGCGCCAGGCCAATACCATGGCGCTGACTTCGTCGAGCATCGCCATCGAGGGCGGCAAGGTCGTCAGCGAAGTGGTGGGCACGATGGCGTCGATCAACGCTTCGTCGCGCAAGATCGTCGACATCATCGCCGTCATCGACGGCATTGCTTTCCAGACCAATATCCTGGCTTTGAATGCGGCCGTCGAGGCCGCGCGCGCGGGCGAGCAGGGACGGGGCTTTGCCGTCGTCGCCACGGAAGTGCGCAACCTGGCGCAACGCTCGGCTGCGGCGGCCAAGGATATCAAAGTTCTGATCGGCGATTCGGTCGAGAAAGTCGAGGCGGGATCGGCACTGGTGGACCAGGCGGGCCGCACGATGGATGACATCGTTGCCAGCATCACCCGCGTGACGGACATCATGAGCGAGATCACGGCTGCCAGCAGCGAACAGAGCGCCGGCATCGAGCAGGTCAACCAGGCCATCGCCCAGATGGATCAGGTGACGCAGCAAAATGCGGCCCTGGTGGAAGAGGCGGCCGCGGCGGCCGAATCGATGCAGGAGCAGGCCGCCAGCCTGAGCGCCGTGGTCAGCATCTTCAGGCTTGACGCCGCCAGCGCCGCTGGAAGGGCGCCGAGCGCGCCGACCAAGGCTGTCAAGGCGCCCGCAGCGGTGGCGCCGGCGCCCCGTCAATTGGCCGCCACGCCGCGCCGCGCGGCGCCAGTGGATGAGTGGGAAAGCTTTTAAGGGCGCTTGCGCGGTTTTTTGACGGTCGGAGTGGTGGGGGCGGCAGCGGCTTGCTGGCGCTGTTGCCATGCCCTCAGGGCCGCTTCGTAGGCGGCCAGGTCTTCCTGATACATTTCCAGCACGCAAAAGGTGCAACCGCTGCGGCAGCACTCGTCATTGTCCGGTTTCCTGGGCGCTTGCGGTTGCGGATCGTGGGGTAAAGGCGGGGTGGGCATGGTGAGGACAGAGGGCGGCGGAGCTGGTAGCGGAGCAGGCATCATACGGCATCCCGGCGTGCCTTTGCTGGAACGCTTTTTGCTCAAAAATCACGGTTTCCGTGTACAGTTGCGGTGAATTAGGGTATCGTTTACAGCACTGATATTGTATCTTCTGCGCGCGATGTTCCGCCGGCGCGATCTCCGCCGCCATCGCAGCACACCTCTTCGACGCTCCCGCATACGCCGTTCAGCATGTCCCGGAGCGCGCAGGTGCCGCAAGAACGATGATCCATGGCTTGCAAGACGGAGCTGCCTGTGCCCCGAAATGTTGTTTATTGAGAAAGCATGGCTTCCGCAGTGCGGAGGCACACCAGAAAATTTATGTCTGAAACCGAATCGACTCCTACGCCCAGCCCGGCGATTGCCCCTGAAGCGGCGCCTGCCGCCGCCCCTGCACCTGCCGCATCCGCTGCTCCCGCCCTGACTTTTGCCGACTTCGGCCTCGCGCCTGAAATCCAGCGCGCCCTGACCGAGCAAGGCTACACCCACCCGACACCGATCCAGGAACAAGCGATTCCCGTCGTGCTGCAAGGCCGCGACGTGATGGGCGCCGCGCAAACGGGCACGGGCAAGACGGCGGGTTTTTCCTTGCCGATCATCCAATTGTTGCTGGCGCATGCCAGCAGCAGCATGTCGCCGGCGCGCCACCCGGTGCGCGCGCTGATCCTGACGCCGACCCGTGAGCTGGCGGTGCAGGTGGCTGAAAACGTCAAGGCCTACGCCAAGCATACGCCGCTGCGCTCGACCGTCGTCTTCGGCGGCATGGACATGAAGCCGCAAACCGTCATCCTGCGCGGCGGCGTGGAAATCGTCATCGCCACGCCAGGCCGCCTGCTCGACCATATCGAGCAAAAGAACATCAGCCTGAGCCAGGTGCAGATGCTGGTCATGGATGAGGCGGACCGCATGCTGGACATGGGCTTCCTGCCGGACTTGCAGCGCATCATCAACATGTTGCCGAAGCAACGCCAGAACCTGATGTTCTCGGCTACGTTCTCGCCAGAAATCAAGAAGCTGGCCGCGACCTTCCTCAACGATCCGCTGACGATCGAAGTGGCGCGCAGCAACCAGACGGCCGACAAGGTCACGCAAGTGGTCTACAAGGTGCCGGAAGATCAGAAACATGCGCTGGTCGCCCATCTGCTGCGCCAGCGCGACCTGAAGCAGGTCATCGTGTTCTCCAACACCAAGATCGGCGCCTCGCGCCTGGCCCGCGTGCTGGAGCAGGAAGGCATGAGCGCCACGGCGATTCATGGCGACAAGAGCCAGCAGGAGCGCATGGCGGCGCTGGAAGCGTTCAAGAAGGGCGAGATTGACGTGCTCGTGGCTACCGACGTGGCGGCGCGCGGCCTGGATATTTCCGATTTGCCCTGCGTCATCAACTTCGACTTGCCGTACAACGCGGAAGACTATGTGCACCGCATCGGCCGCACTGGCCGCGCGGGTGCGTCGGGCGACGCCATTTCGATCTATTCGGATAAAGACGAGCGCTTGCTGGCCGATATCGAAAAACTCATCAAGCAAAGCATCAAGCGCGGTGAACTCGCCGGCTTCAATCCGGCACCCGCCCGCGGCAGCGACAGCGAGCGCCGTCCGCCGCGCCGCAGCGAAGGTGGCGAGGCGCGTCCCGCACGCGCCCCGGAGGGCCGCCATGCCGGCGACAGCCGCGACAGCCGTTCCGCCGAGCGCGGTACGCGTCCCGCCTTCGGTCCCGGCGCCCGCCGCGAAAAGACCGATCCCTGGTTCCTGAAGCCGTATGAGCCAGCCAAGGCGGCAGCCCCGGCGGCTGCCAGCATGGCGCCTGTGGCGGCCAAGCCGAAGCAGAAAGTGGCGGCCTTGCTGGGTGGGTTATTGAAGTAATAACGTTGATGCATTGGTATTCTGGATGGCGCAAGCGCCGGGGCATTGGTCCCGGCGCTTTTTTTTTGACGGCGTGTTGTTGCGTCAGGGCGCGCCGCGCTAGCGGCCGTGGGTGTAACGGTGGGTGGGCGTGCTTCCTGAGCGGGCTTGGCGTCCATGCGGCATGTGGCGCGGTTGCCTTGCCGTCGTTGGCCGAACTTGTTGCTGGTGTTGCTGATGTGATTATTCGTGCGCCGCCTGCAGGCGGCCGCTCAAGATCGGCGGCTATGAACTTTGTCATTGGCCGGTGCGGGCGCATTGGCGACCCTGCTGGCTGACATGGGCGCGGGAGGCAGGAATTGTTCCGTATCGGCTTGCCTTAAAGCATGTGCGGCAGAATCTGGCATGCAGGGCAAATATTATAGGTGGTGGCGCTGGCTATGTTGCTGCGTAATTGTGACAAGGTGTAAAACCGCACAAGATGGTTAGAAAATCGGCGGCGGTGCATATATCATGCAGGCTTGGAAGGTCGTATCCGGAATTGTGGAAGTGGTGTTTGTTGCCGGGCGGGGTAGCGGAGGGTGTCGCTGCCGCAGTGCTTGTGCCGTGTGGCATGGAGTGCCAGGCAGGCCGTCAATTGCAGCATCAGCCATTCAGTCATTGTTTGCTTAGTTGAAAATATTTCCTGCATATGGTGCAGTATATTAATGCAGGTAATTTGCTTTCTGTCTATCGTTGTTGCGAAGAAATGGAACCATGGCTGCATGGTGGAATGTGGTTTTTTAGGCGAGAATTCCGTATTTTTAGCAAGACAATAATGTTAAAATGGTGCGACTGTATTTTTAAAAAGCAATTAGAAATATCTTGCGTCACATCATTCAGCGCATTCTGATCTTCTTGAATCCATGTCATCTTTGATGTGCGGTGATTCATCGATTAGTAGGTTGTCAAAGTGGCTGGCTGTGTTGCTCGGGCTCTTGATTACTTTGAGCTGGTTACGGTTTCCGTTTTGAAGCACGTCAATTTGTTGCGCTGACCAGGCTAGGGTAAATGTATGTCCGGCTGAGTCTCGGGCAATATCTATCCTCTCCTTCTCCTGGTTAGTGCAATGTGCTACCGAGTCGCCCTGATGGATATGATGCCGATTTGTTAACGATATCGGTGTCTGCTGAGCATGTTGTGTTTATTTAATTCGTTATTCTCATTTAATTAATAATATAAAAATGTTATCAGATAAGTCTATTCTCATTACCGGCGGAACGGGTTCGTTCGGCAAGGCCTTTGTCAAAACCGTGCTGGAGCGTTATCCGACCATCAAGCGTCTCGTGGTATTTTCGCGCGATGAATTGAAACAGTTTGAAATGGCGCATGAGTTTTCGGACGAAAAATATGCCGGTATCCGTTATTTCATCGGCGATATCCGCGACGAAGCCCGTCTGCGCCGCGCGCTGGAAGGGATTGATATCGTGATTCATGCTGCCGCGCTGAAACAAGTGCCCGCGGCGGAATATAACCCGTTCGAATGCATCAAGACCAACGTATTGGGTGCGCAAAACCTGATCGAGGCTTGCCTGGATACCAAAGTGCAGCGTGTAGTCGCTTTGTCTACCGACAAGGCTGCCGCGCCGATCAATCTGTACGGCGCCACCAAGCTGTGCTCGGACAAGCTGTTCGTTGCAGCAAATAATATCGTTGGCAATCGCGATCTGCGTTTCAGCGTCGTTCGTTACGGTAACGTGATGGGCAGCCGCGGCTCGGTGATTCCTTTCTTCCTCGAGCGCCGCGCGACGGGCGTGTTGCCGATCACCGATACGGCCATGACTCGCTTCAACATCAGCTTGCAAGAGGGCGTGGACATGGTGCTGTGGTCGCTCGAAAACGCATGGGGCGGCGAAGTGCTGGTACCGAAGATTCCTTCCTACCGCATCACCGATGTGGCTGAAGCCATTGGTCCCGAGTGCAGCTTCCCGGTGGTCGGCGTGCGTCCAGGCGAAAAGATTCATGAAGAAATGATCACCTCCAGCGACAGTTTCAACACCGTTGACATGGGCAAGTACTACGCCATCCTGCCGATGAGCGCGAAGTATTCGACGCAAGAGTATTGCGACAAGATGGGTGCCAAATTGGTGCCGCCGGGTTTCTGCTATGACAGCGGCAGCAATACCGACTTCCTGAGCAAAGAACAATTGCGCGAGCTGATCCAGGCTCACGTTGACCCTACCCATACCGCGTAAAACATGACGATGATTCCTTACGGCCGACAGGATATTTCCGAGGCCGATATTCAGGCCGTCGTTGATGTCTTGCGCTCCGACTTTCTGACGCAGGGGCCGGCGGTGCCGGCGTTCGAGCAAGCGCTGGCGGCATATTGCGGCGCATCCCACGCGATCGCGGTCAATAGCGCCACGAGTGCCTTGCATATCGCATGCCTGGCACTGGGCGTCGGCCCCGGGGATCTGGTCTGGACCAGTCCGAATACCTTCGTTGCCAGTGCTAATTGCGCCTTGTATTGCGGTGCCGATGTCGACTTTGTCGATATCGATGCGCGCACCTACAACCTGAGCGTGGAGGCGTTGGCGCATAAGCTGGCACAGGCGAAGCTGGCGGGACGTCTGCCGAAGGTGGTCATTCCCGTGCATTTGACGGGGCAGCCTTGCGACATGCTTGCCATCCATGCTTTGGGCCAGGAATACGGCTTCAAGATTATCGAAGATGCTTCGCATGCCATAGGCGGCAAGTATCGTGGCGAACCCATAGGCAATTGCCGCTACAGCGACATTACCGTCTTCAGCTTCCACCCCGTGAAGATTATTACCAGTGCCGAAGGCGGTATGGCGACTACGCAAGACGCACAGCTGGCGACCAGCCTGCAACAATTGCGCAGCCATGGCATTACGCGCGATCCCGAGCTGATGACGCATGCGCCCGATGGTGCATGGTATTACCAGCAGGTCACGCTCGGCTACAACTACCGCATGACCGACATGCAGGCAGCGCTTGGCCTGAGCCAGATGGTACGGCTCGATGACTTCGTGGCGCATCGCCATGTCATGGCGCGCCGCTATGACGCCTTGCTGGCGGATCTTCCTGTCATCACGCCATGGCAGCATCCCGATGGTTATTCGGGCTTGCACCTGTATGTGATCCGCCTGCAGACCGGGCAGCTGACGCAGACGCACCGCGAGGTCTTCGACGCCCTGCGCGCGCAATCGATAGGCGTCAATCTGCACTATATTCCCGTGCATCTCCAGCCTTACTATGCAGCAAAAGGCTTCAAGCCTGGCGATTTCCCGGAAGCGGAACATTACTATTCGCAAGCCATCAGCCTGCCCATGTACGCCACCTTCACGGAAGAGCAGCAAGACCGCGTCATCGAGGCCTTGCGGAAAGCGCTGAAATGAAAATAGGCTTGGGCGCAGTTCAGTTCGGGCTCGATTATGGTATCGCCAATACGGCAGGCAAGGTAAGCGAAGGGGAAGTGGCGGCGATTCTGGCCGCTGCGGCCCAGCTGCAATTGACGTTGATCGATACGGCGGCACTGTATGGCGACAGCGAAGCCGTGCTGGGCCGTGCGATGTCACCTGCCGCAGCTTTCGATATCGTGACCAAGACGCCGCAGTTTGCGGGTTCGGCCGTGACTGAGGCGGAAGCGCAGCAACTGGAAGACAGCCTGCACGCCTCGCTGCGCAAGCTGCAGCGTCCCGCCGTATATGGTTTGTTGATCCACCGCGTCGACGACTTGCTGTTGCCCGGTGGCGATGCGCTGATGGCGCGCATGGTGCTGTTGAAGCAGCGTGGCCTGGTCAGCAAGATTGGCGTGTCCGTCTATACCGGGCAGCAGATTGATGCCGTACTGGCGCGCTTCCCGATCGACCTGATTCAGCTGCCTGTCAACGTGCTGGACCAGCGTTTGCTGCATAGCGGACATCTGCGCAAATTGAAACAGGCAGGTGTCGAGATCCATGCCCGTTCCGCCTTCCTGCAAGGCTTGCTGCTGATGGCTCCGCACGAATTGCCGGCCCATTTTGACGGCGTGCGCGAGCATCTGGCCGCCTATCACCGCTTTATTGCCGGACAAGGCTTGACGCCGCTGCAAGCGGCGCTGGGCTTTGTGACCGGGCTGGAGGAGATCGACCAGGTGGTCTGTGGCGTCAATTCCAGCGTGCAATTGCAAGAAATATGCGCGGCGGCCGCACACGCGGCCGCAGGCGCCGCGCGCGCAGGCTATGACGCGTTTGCGATCAGCGACGAAGCGATCGTCAATCCTGCCTTGTGGCAGCATGCAAAGGGTAAATCATGATATTGGCAATATTGCAGGCCCGTTTTTCGTCGTCGCGGCTGCCAGGCAAGGTGCTCAAGCCCTTGCTGGGCGAGCCGATGCTGCTGCGCCAGATCGAGCGTTTGCGCGACGTGCGCCAGATCGATCAATTGCTGGTGGCAACGAGCCGCGAAGCGTCGGATGACGCCATTGAAACATTGTGCGCGGCCAATGGCATCGCTTGCTTCAGGGGCGACCTGAACGACGTGCTGGAGCGTTTTCACCAGGCGGCGCACACGTTTGCACCCGAGCATATCGTGCGTCTGACGGCCGATTGCCCGCTGACCGACCCCGCGCTGATCGACGAGGTCATCGCGTTTTATCTGGCCGGCGACTACGACTACGTCAGCAATAGTGTTGAAGCCACCTATCCGGATGGCCTCGATGTGGAGATCTTCCGCGCCTCATGCCTGGACGAGGCGTGGCGCGAAGCGCGTTTGTCGTCGCAGCGCGAGCATGTCACACCGTTCATTCACCAGCAAGCCGGGCGCTACAAGGTGGGCGTGTACCGTAACGCCGCGGATTTGTCGCACTTGCGCTGGACTGTGGATGAACCGAAGGATTTCGAGCTGGTCACCATGATTTATGACGCGTTGTATCCGAAGAACGCGCGTTTTTCCATGCGGGATGTCCTTTCCCTGCTGGAGCAGCGCCCCGAATTAGTAAATTGGAACACCATGCATGGACGTAACGAGGGATATCAGAAATCGCTCGACGCCGATGCCATGCCGACTACCCCCCCCACCATAGAGAACTAATATGTCTACACGCTATCAACGCTCTGAAGAGTTATTGGAACGCGCCCTTAAAACGATCCCGCTCGGCTCGCAGACTTTCAGCAAGAGCAAAACCCAGTTTCCATTGGGTGTTTCGCCGTATTTTATTCAACGCGGCAAGGGTAGCCATGTATGGGATGTGGATGGCAATGAATACATCGATTTCATCAGCAGCCTGGCGTCGATCACGCTCGGCTACAACGATGAGGACGTGAACAACGCGGTCAAGGCGCAAATGGACGAGGGCGTGATCTTCAGCCTGCCGCACCAGATTGAAATGCAGGTCGCGGAAAAGATCTGCGAAATCGTGCCTTGCGCCGAGATGGTGCGTTTCGGCAAGAATGGTTCCGATGCCACCGCCGGTGCGATCCGCCTGGCGCGCGCCTACACCAACCGTGAACATGTGGCCGTGTGCGGCTACCACGGCTGGCAGGACTGGTATATCGGTTCGACCGCGCGCAACCGCGGCGTTCCTGTTGCCACGCGCGAACTGACGCACAGTTTTGTGTATAACGACCTGGCATCGCTGGAAAAGCTGTTTGCCGACTTCCCCGAGCAGATCTCGGCCGTGATCCTCGAACCGATGAATGTGTACGCGCCGGTGGAAGGGTTCCTCGAAGGCGTCAAGGCCCTGGCCCACAAGCACGGCGCGCTGCTGATCTTTGATGAAACCATCACGGGTTTCCGCTACGCCAATGGCGGTGCGCAAGAGCTGTTTGGCGTCACGCCCGACCTGGCCACATTCGGCAAGGGCCTGGCGAATGGCTACCCGGTATCGGCCATCGCCGGCCGCGCCGATGTCATGAAGCTGATGGAAGAAATCTTCTTCTCGTTTACCTTCGGTGGCGAAACGCTGTCGCTGGCAGCGGCCCTGGCGACAATGGAAAAATTGCAGCGCGAACCTGTCGTGGCGACGATCAAGAAGCAGGGGCAAAAAATTATCGATCGCCTCAACGCCATCATCGCTGCCAATGAGGCCGAGCATATCCTGAGCGTCGCAGGACATTCGAGCTGGAGTTTCGTACTGATCAAGGATGCTGGCTCGTATACGCAATGGCACATCAAGACCTTGTTTATGCAAGAAATGCTGGCGCGTGGGATATTGACTTTTGGTTCACATAATGTCAACTATAGCCATAGCGATAGCGACCTGCAGCAATTGTTTGCCGCATATGAAGAGGTTGTTCCCATGCTCGTTAATGCGGTCAGGGATGGCACGCTGGAAGGACTGTTGCGTTGCAAGCCGCTTGAACCTTTGTTTAAGGTGCGATGAAAAGATCTATCGTCATTCGCACAGATGCTTCGGTGCAAATGGGAAGTGGGCATGTCATGCGGTGCGCCACGCTTGCTGATGAGCTCAGAGCCAATGGCGTCACCGTAACTTTTATTTGTCGAGATTTTCCCGGCAATTATATTGACTGGTTATTGTCAAAAGAGTATGAGGTAATTCGACTCGCATCCCCCAGCGTCAGCAATGACGAGGTGGGGGATTATCCTGCGCATCTGCATTGGTTGGGTGTATCGTTGCAACAGGAAATTGACGAGGTTGTCGGCGTGTTGTCGCAACGCCCTACAGTCGACTGCATCATTGTTGATCACTATGCTCTTGAGCTGGAATGGGAGCGGCAGATTGCCCCATTTACCCGAAAAATGATGGTGATTGATGATCTTGCTGATCGTCAACATGGCTGCGATATCTTGCTGGACCAAAATTATTATTGCGACATGCAATCGCGCTATGATAATTTGATCCCTTCGATATCCACGAAGTTACTTGGTCCCGCCTATGCTTTATTGCGTCCTGAGTTTATTCGGATGCGCAATCACTCCAGACTACGTGATGGCACTGTAAAGCGAATTCTTGTTTTTTTGGGCGGCGCAGATCCTGCCAATGAAACAAGTAATGTAATTCATGCTCTGCGCATGCTGAAACGAGCAGATCTTGAGGTCGACGTGGTCGTTGGTGCCAGCAATCCGCATCGTTCCTTGATCCAGTCGCTATGTGAAGAAGCGGGAAATTATCAATATCACTGCCAGATAGATAATATTGCGGAATTGATGCTGGCCGCTGATCTGGCTATCGGTGCAGGCGGCTCTACATTATGGGAGCGTGGCTATCTTGGTTTGCCAAGTCTGATTATTATTCTGGCGAAGAACCAGGAGATTGCCGCTCGAGACCTGGAAAGTATCGGCGCATTGAAGATAATTGGAGAGTCTGGGAAGATATCCAGTCATTACATTTATAAGGTCTTGAATGATTGCATTGATAATAAGGATATGCTTTTAAGTATGTCTAAAATTAGCAATTCCTTGGTTGGGCATGGCGCCAAAAAAATTCAAGAAACCATCTTTACTACTTTTTGTTAAATAAATATGCCATCTTTTGCCGACTATAGTTTAAGAAGAATCAAGGCTTCGGATCGTGATTTATTGCGCACTTGGCGTAATAAAGATAACATCCGGGAAAATATGTATACGGACCATATTATTGGTGAGCTGGAGCACAATAAATGGTTTGAAAAGGCATTGCTTGATACGGTTAATCATTATTTTGTTTTTGAGTATCAGGAAAGGCCGGTTGGCTTTGTTTCTTTTACCAAGGTTAATGTTTTGGACCGTCGATCAGATTGGGCATTTTATCTGGGTGAGACAGATGTTCCCAAGGGATCTGGTTCCGCAATGGAATATTTTGCACTGGTACAGGCTTTTGAAGTTCTAAATTTCAGAAAGCTGTGCTGCGAAGTGTTTTCTTTTAACCAATTGGTCGTCAATTTGCACAAGAAATTTGGTTTCCAGCAAGAAGGTCTTTTCAAGCAACATATGAAAAAATCTGAATCATTTCAGGATGTCGTGGCGCTTGCCTTGTTCGATACGGAATGGGTTGCCAGTAAGAATACTCTCTTCAACCGTTGTTTTCGGTGATAACTATGAAAATTAAAGATAGAAATATTGGTTTAGGTCATGCTCCATTCGTTATCGCCGAAATGTCTGGCAACCATAATCAATCGCTGGAACGCGCACTGGAAATCGTTGAAGCTGCGGCTAGAACCGGTGCTCATGGTTTGAAGATACAGACTTATACGCCCGATACCATGACCTTGGATATTGACGAGCGGGAGTTCCATATCAGTGACCCGAATAGCTTATGGGCCGGCACGTCGCTGTACAAGCTGTACGGTGAAGCGTATACGCCGTGGGAATGGCACGCGCCTATCTTCCAGCGCGCGCGCGAGCTTGGCATGATCCCGTTCAGCACACCGTTTGACGACACGGCAGTCGACTTCCTGGAAACGCTGGACATGGACTGCTACAAGATTGCCTCGTTTGAAAACACAGACTTGCCATTGATACGCCGCGTGGCAGCCACCGGCAAGCCGGTGATTATTTCCACGGGCATGGCAACCGTTGCCGAGCTCGACGAAACCGTGCGCGCAGCGCGCGAGGCCGGTTGCCGCGATTTGATTCTGCTCAAATGCACCAGCACTTATCCTGCCACGGCCGCGAATACGAATATCCTGACGATTCCTCATTTGCGTGAATTATTCGGCTGTGAAGTCGGCCTGTCCGATCACACCATGGGTGTGGGCGTGTCGGTGGCCAGCGTGGCGCTGGGCGCCAGTGTGGTGGAAAAACACTTCACCTTGAGCCGTGCCGACGGCGGTGTCGATAGCACGTTCTCGATGGAACCGGCTGAAATGGCGCAGTTGGTGGTCGAGACCGAGCGTGCCTGGCAAGCGCTGGGTCACGTTGCTTACGGTCCCACCGCAGCCGAGATGAAATCGCTGCAATTCCGTCGTTCGCTGTATGTTTCGCAAGATATCAAGGCGGGCGAGAAGTTAACGAAGGAAAATCTGCGTGCAATCCGTCCTGGCCTGGGTCTGCCGACCAAGTTCATGGACGTTTTCCTGGGCAAGTGCGTGACCAGCGATGTGCCGCGCGGTACGCCCCTGTCCTGGGACCTGATCGGTTAAGCATCGCGTTCGCCATGCCCGTATGGGCCTGATGCCTGATGCCGGCTTCTGTTGCCAGCATCAGACGGGATAGCCATTATCCATCGATAAAGTAGAAGATTTTTAAAAGAGTAAGATTATGAATGTGACTGTCATTGGCACGGGGTATGTTGGCTTGGTCAGCGGTACCTGTTTTGCGGAAGTCGGCAACAATGTGCTGTGCCTGGACCTGGACGCGGAGAAAATCCGTATCCTGAATGAAGGCGGCATCCCTATTTTTGAGCCGCATCTGCTGGAAATGGTACAGCGTAATATCGCCGCCGGCCGCCTGCAGTTCACCACCGACGTCAAGAAAGCTGTTGATCATGCTTCGGTGCAATTTATTGCTGTCGGCACGCCGCCAGATGAAGATGGCTCGGCCGATCTGAAGTATGTGCTCGCGGCAGCGCGCAGCATCGGTCAGCACATGCAGGGTTACAAGGTGATTGTCGACAAATCGACGGTACCGGTAGGCACGGCCAGCAAGGTTGCTGCCGTTGTTGCAGAAGAATTGGCATTGCGTTCCGCCGACATCGGCTACAGCGTAGTGTCCAATCCGGAATTCCTGAAGGAAGGCGCCGCCATCGACGATTTCATGCGTCCCGACCGTATCGTCGTGGGCGCCGATGATGAACAGGCTATCCACCTGATGCGCGAGTTGTATGCGCCGTTCCAGCGCAACCATGAGCGCTTGATCATCATGGATGTGAAGTCGGCCGAACTGACCAAGTATGCAGCGAATGCGATGCTGGCAACGCGTATTTCCTTTATGAACGAACTGGCCGATTTGTCCGAGCGCCTCGGCGCCGATATCGAGTCGGTGCGCCTGGGCATGGGCTCCGATCCCCGCATCGGTTATCACTTCCTGTATCCCGGTTGCGGCTACGGCGGTTCCTGTTTCCCTAAAGATGTGAAGGCGCTCATCGGTACCGCCAAGGAACACCAGCAGGATCTGCAGATATTGAATGCCGTGGAGTCGGTCAACAATGCCCAAAAGCATGTGCTGACAAAAAAAATCAAGGCCCGTTTTGGCGCCACCCTGAAGGGCATGCGTTTCGCCATCTGGGGTCTGGCATTCAAGCCGAATACGGATGACATGCGTGAAGCGCCAAGCCGTGAGCTGATCGCCGATTTGCTGGCGGCCGGTGCCGTGGTGAGCGCGTACGATCCCGTGTCCTTGCACGAAGCCAAGCGAATTTATGCTGGGCAAGAGGGAGTCACCTTTGCGGAATCGCATCAGGACGCCCTGGATGGCGCCGATGCCCTGGTGATCGTGACCGAGTGGAAAGAATTCCGCAGCCCTGATTTTGCTGCGATCAAGGAAAAATTGAAAACGCCGGTGATTTTCGACGGACGGAATATTTACGACCCGGCGACGGTGCTTGCGCATGGCTTTGAGTATTTCCCGATTGGCCGCCGGGCATAGCAGCGACGCAGGCGGGGCGTGCCGGCTCCATGCTGGCCGCCGCACCGCCGCATATTGATATGGGCGCTTGACCGCCAAACCTGCCGAATAGGCAAACTTTTAAAAGTATATTGCGATGAAAAAAATTCTAGTAAGCGGCGGTGCCGGTTTTCTTGGCTCACATTTGTGCGAGGAATTGATACGGACGGGTAATGATGTCTTGTGTGTCGATAATTTCTTTACCGGCAGCAAGCGTAACATCGCGCATTTGATGACCAATCCGTATTTCGAAGTGATGCGCCACGACGTCACCTTTCCTTTGTATGTAGAAGTTGAACAAATCTACAATCTGGCATGCCCGGCCTCGCCCGTGCACTACCAGTTCGATCCCGTGCAAACGACGAAGACCAGCGTGCATGGCGCCATTAACATGCTGGGATTGGCAAAGCGCCTGCAAGCGCGCATCCTGCAAGCATCGACGTCGGAAGTGTATGGCGATCCGGAAGTGCATCCGCAACCGGAAGAGTACTGGGGCCGCGTGAACCCGGTGGGCATCCGTAGTTGCTACGACGAAGGCAAGCGCTGCGCTGAAACCCTGTTCTTCGATTACTGGCGTCAGCACGCTTTGCTGATCAAAGTGGTGCGCATCTTCAATACCTATGGCCCGCGCATGCATCCGAACGATGGCCGTGTCGTCAGCAATTTTATTGTGCAGGCAATTCGCGGCGAAGATATCACCATCTATGGCGAAGGCCAGCAGACTCGCAGCTTCTGCTATGTCGATGATTTGATCAATGTAATGGTGCGCATGATGAATTCGCCGGACGATTTCACCGGTCCTGTGAATATCGGCAATCCTTGTGAATACACGATGCTGGAACTGGCTGAAATGGTCTTGAAGCTGACGGGTTCGACCAGCAAACTGGTCTTCAAACCCCTGCCATCGGACGATCCGAAACAGCGTCAGCCAAACATTGCGCTGGCCAAGGAAAAGCTGGGCTGGGAACCGAAGGTCAGCCTGGAAGATGGCTTGACGCGCACTATCGAGTATTTCAAGAAAGAATTGCATCTGTAAGACGGTGGGCCATACAAGCTGATCGCGGTGATGACTGGCCGATTGTGCGCGCATGCTTTCCCCGCATGCGCCACGTCGGCTTAAACAAATGTCGGAAGTGAAATTTTGAAAATTTTTAGGGGCGTTCAGTCCTTGGCGGCGCGCCTGATCGCACATCTGAAGTACACACCGATACTCGGTCTGGCGGCATTGATCGGTTTTGTCCGCATCGGTATCTATGCCAGATTACTGAGCGTGGACGACTTTGGCCTCTTGTCGAAGTTGCTGCTGATTTCAGGATTTTTCTGTGTGGCCGGTAGCTGCGGCTTTCAGATACTGGCGCAGCGCGACTTGCCGGCCATGTTTGCCCATCAACGCTACCGCCGCGGCCTGGTTATTTTGGGTAAGGCTTGCATGATTACGTCGGCGGTGGCGCTGCTGTTGTGCGTCACTCCCCTGTTTGGCTATGTGCCGCTGAATGTGGCGGGACTGGCCTTGTTGATCGCCGTTATTCATGGCTGGGCGCAACAAAGTTTCATGCTGGTCGTACTGGACAGCCGTAGCCGGCTGGAGATGGTGCCGTACTCCTTGCAGATCCTGCTCAGAACGGTACTGTGCTGTGTTGTGGCCAGTGGTGTGGCCGCGCTGGGCGGCGGCGCCTTGGGCATCTTGCTGGCGGAACTGGCGGTCACCGTCGTGCTGAGCGTGAACTTGATGAAGAAAATGCTGCAAGGGATAGGTTTTTCCTGGGCCGTATTTGCAGGCTTGTGCAAGAAGGGCTTCACGAAGAAGGAATGGCATGTCGCGGCCATTCTGTTGTTGGGAACGACATTATCCTTTTTGAGTACCAGTGTTGATCGGTGGCTGGCGGCGGATGTCCTCAGTGCCAAGCAATTCGGCTTGTATTCCTTTTCGTGGATACCGTTGGTGGCTGCCTTGTCGATGCAGGCACTCTTGAATGCAGGCCTGTTTCCGCTGATTGCGCAACGTCGCGTGGCTGGTTCGGATCAGAAGGCGTTGCGCGTGACGGCGCTGGTATCGGTGGGCCTGTTGCTGGCAGCACTGGTGTTTGTACTGCTCGCCAATAAATTGATCGCCTGGGCTATCCCCATCTGGTATGGGCAATATCAGGATGCTTTGCCCTTGTTTCTCCCCTTGCTGGCGGCGGCGGCATTCCGGGTGTCGGATTTCTGGTCCAGTTTTTTGATCATTACACATCGCCATGTGAGCTTGCTGGTGACGCAGGTCATCTTGATTGTGGTGGCATTTGTCTATTGCCGCTTTGCTTTGGATGGGACTGCGTGGATGCAGGATCCGTACAACTTTACGTTGCTGGCGCTGTTTTTAGCTGCAGGAAACTACTTCGTCAATGCATTGTTGGCGTTTTTCGTCGGACACAGGGCAGCTTCCTGATTCTGGCCTGATGAAGAGACTTGGCCGGCCATACTTGCAGGCCGCTCCATGCTGTGATTATTTTTTATTGAAACAAACCTATGTCTTATAGTCTGCGCGCATTTGTTGGGATTTGGCTGCTGTATTTCTTTCTGGTTGCAGTTGCCCCTGCCTATTCGTTGACCTCGGAAATGCATCAGGCGGTGATGCTGGACATCCTGTTTGTTGTATTGACCTTGCTCGCCGCCGTGTTGACGCACCATTTTTTGGAAAAAAATATCCGGAACGATCACACGCAGCGCTATGCAATTCCGGCCGGTATTTCCCGCACCATTCTGAAGCTGAGCGTGTGGCTCGCCTTGCTGGGATTGTTGGCGCTCATGTTTGACAAGATTCAGGTACAGCATATCGACTACAGCGGCGAGCTGGCACGGGCCCGGGAAGAGTGGCGCGAACTGGGCGAGGGACGCGAGGGCGTATCGTCAATATATAGCGTCATGGGCTATGCCTTCTCGACCTGCTTTGTGGTGACGCTGGTGCCTATCATGCTCAAGCCTGCCTCGCTCAGCTCTGCCAGGATTGGTGTCGCTCTGTGCAGTTTGTTCCTGTTTGTGATGCTCAATTCTATTCTCACCGGCGGCAGAACCATCATCTTGCTGACCCTGACATTTGCTTTCGCTTTTTATGCCATGCGCCTGGAGCGCGGGGGCAAGGCGTACACGCTGTCACCGAGAACCAAGACAGGATTGATGGTGCTGGGAGCCGTGATGATCATGTATATTTTTTACGTGTTCATGTCGCGCGCCAGCGCTACCCAGGATGGTGTTTCGGCTTCGGCATATATGGAAGGGATGCAGGAATACATGGGACTGGGGACGCTGGCATGGCCGGCAAAACTGGAAAGTGCCTTTCCCGTCGTGGGTTCCATTGTCGCCTTTGGCATGTTGATCATCACTTATCTGTGCCACAGCGTTTTCATTTTTGCCGAGTATTTGCAGCATCAGGCGGAATACAGCGGCGACCCCTTGATTCTGTTTAACCACTTGCGTACCTTGCTGTCAAAGCTGGGGGTACTGGGGCCGCAGAGTACTGACTGGTTTCTTGCCGGGCGTTTTCCTTCATTGCCTGGAGCCTTGTTCCATGATGGCGGTTATTTGTTGTTATGTGCAGGTACATTGTTGCTGGGCATGTTGACAGGCTGCGCCAATTTCTTCGCGCGGGCGAAAGAAATGTCCCTGCTGCGGGTTGGCTTTATATCTTCCGTATATACCGTGCTATTTCTGTCACCATTGCTGTTTGCCCCTGATCTGATGAGTTTTCCCTTCATCGTGTTCGAATTTATCATGTTTGGCGTATTGTTTTCCAAATTCAGAATTACAAAATAAAGTAGGTGTAAAAATGCGTTTAGGTTTAGTTTCCCTGTATTCATTTCGGCCCCATGTCGAACATTTGTACTATGTGTCGACACTGCTGAAAGAAGCCGGCCACGAAGTGTTCTTCCTGACATGTGACAGTGCGCTGGATAACTGCTATGGGCGGGCCTTGAAGGGAACCTCCAAGTTGGCGGAATGTCCTACCTGCATGGCGGGCGGCATCCGTTCATTCCCGGTTTCGCAAATTACCTCGGTCCGTGCCAAGCATCGCGTTGACTTGTCCGAAGAAGAGCGTAATTTATTGGCCTCATCGAGCGCATGTACCTTGTTGCGTACCGAAACGGAAGCCGATACACATTTGCCCGACTATCTGGCATTGAGGGCAACTTTCCACAAGCCCGTCGAAACGATGTTTGGCAATGCCGCTGAATGGATCAAGAACAATCAGCTCGATGGCGTGATTTGTTTCAACGGCAGGATGGATGGCACACGTGCCATCACTTATGCGTGCGAACAGCTGTCCATTCCTTACCTGACGATGGAACGGTCGTGGTTTAGTGATGGGTTGCAATTCATCCCTCAGGCCAACTGCCTGTCCTTGAAAGACGTCGACCGTCTGAATACCCAGTACCGCGACGTGCCGCTGACCGCGCGCCAGGCCGGCGTGGCAGCCCAATTAATTGCCTCGCGCTTTGTGCGCACGAATTTGAAGGAGTGGCGGGCGTATAACCTGAATGCCACCCAAGCCGACTGGCCGACCGATGCCGTTGCCGGTCCCAAGGTGCTGATACTGCCAAGCAGCCGTAATGAATTCCAGGGACACCCTGAACAGGAAAGCGGCTGGGAAAGCTATGTGGAAGGCTTTGAACTGGTGCTGGCATCGCTGGGTATTCCCGCGGCGAATGTGGTGCTGCGTTGTCATCCCAATTGGAGCGAAAAGATTGGCGTCGCCGACGGCGCCAGTTCCGAACGCTATTACGCCGACTGGGCAAAAGGCCAGGGCATCCGCTGCATCGGCGCACGCGAAACAGCCAGTACTTTTGACTTGATCCAGCAATGCGACATCTTGCTGGTCAATGGCAGCAGCGCGGCGTTTGAGGCGGGTGCCTGCGGCAAGAAGATTATCTGCCTGGGCCATTCCACGTATCAGGAAGCGGGCATCGCCGTGCATCTGGATAATCGTGGCGAATTGTACAAGCTGCAGGCATTGGAGCAGCATGAACCGCTGGATGTAATTCGCCGCACCTTGCGCTACGGTTATACGATGGCGCGCCGTTTTGCGCAATTCACTGACTATGTCGAAGCGTTGACGCCGTCGCGCTTCCGCTATTTTGCGGGCGCCGACGCCGGCAGGATCGTGCGTGCGCTGTGCTCCGGCATGCTTGAAAGCGATGATCCGGAAGTGGCCGCCGATGACCGCAGTGAAATGGAAGTGGTGGCCAAGATGCTGGACAAGAAATGGGATCAGCTGGCGGTATTCGATGAGGGCAGGCCTGTACGTCCGGAAATCGACATCGGCCGTCGCGTTGGTTTGCGCTGGCTGGACCGCGCGCGTGAAAAGTTACCTACAGGGGATTTGTGGCATGGAAAATAATAAACTGGTATCGATCATCACACCGGCCTATAACGCGGCCAGGTTTGTGGAAGAGACGATACGTTCGGCGCAAAGCCAGTCTTACCCGCACTGGGAAATGTTGATCGTCGATGATTGTTCGAAGGATGATACCTGCGCGGTCATCGAGCGCCTGGCTGCGGAGGATGCGCGCATACGCCTGATTCGCCATGAAAAAAACGGCGGCGCGGCGGTGGCGCGCGAAACGGCCTTGAAGGCGGCCAGCGGCCGCTATATCGCATTTCTCGATAGCGATGACGTGTGGCTGCCGGAAAAGCTCACGCGCCAGCTGGCTTTCATGGAAAGCACGGCGGCCCCCTTGTCCTACACCAGTTTCCGGCGTATTTCCGAAAACGGCGATAGCTGCGGCGAACCGATTGCCATCCCCTTGAGCCTCACGTATCGCCAGTTGCTGGGCAATACGGCAATTGCCACGTCCACGGCCATCATCGATCGCGAGAAGACGGGGCCGTTTGCCATCACGCGTACTTATTATGATGATTTTGCCTTGTGGCTGACCGTGCTCAAGCGCGGGCTGGTGGCGCATGGCTTGCGCGAGGACCTGATGCGTTACCGCGTGGTGAATCAGTCGCTCTCCCGCAACAAGAGCAAGTCGGCCATGAAAGTGTGGCGCGCCTATCGCGACCTGGAAAAACTGGGCGTCCTCGCTTCGTCGTGGTATTTCGTGAACTATGCCTGGAACGCCTCCAGAAAGTATCGCAATTCATAGACGGCCATTCACCGTTGCCGGTGCGAGCTGGCAACGTAGTTTTTCTTCAGGTAATTATATTGTGCAAAATAATCAAGGTGCATCCAGACACATCGCCGTGACCGGTGCAAATGGCTTTATCGGCAGGCAGTTATGCGTCCACTTGAGCGACCGGCAGCACCAGGTGCGGGCGATCGTGCGTGCGCAGGGTGCGCAGCCGGTCAAGGTAAAGCAAGTCGTCCAGGATCTGGCTGCGCTGGCGCCGGACAGCCGGGTGTTTGAGGGCTGCGATGTCGTCATCCACCTTGCCGGGCGTGCCCATGTCTTGCACGATGACGTGGCCGATCCGTTGGCGGAGTTTCGTAAAGTAAATGTGGAGCTGACGCGGCACTTGATTGCCGATGCGGCCCGTTGCGGTGTCAAGCGCTTCGTCTTTGTCAGCTCGATCGGCGTGAATGGCAATGCCAGCGCTGCGCATCCATTTACGGAGAAGGATGCGGCGGCTCCGCATGATTTGTATGCGATCAGCAAGCATGAAGCGGAGCAAATGATTGGAGAGCTGATTCCCGGATCCGAAATGCAATTTGTCATTGTGCGGCCGACGCTGGTTTTCGGCCCTGACGCACCGGGCAATTTTGCCTTGTTGCTCAAGCTGGCAACCAAATCCCTGCCATTGCCCTTTGGTAGAATACCCGCCCGGCGCAGTTTGTTGAGCATCTGGAATCTGGTGGATTTTCTGCACGTGTGCGCCACGCATCCGGCTGCTGCCGGAGAAACATTTCTTGTGTCCGATGAGCAAAGTTTGACGCTGGGCGATATTTTCCGGCACATAGGGACGGGCATGGGCAAAAGCCAACATATATGGCCCATTCCTGCGGCCGTGGTGCGTGCCGTGGCGACGCTCTGCGGAAAGCGGCAAATGTATGCGAAATTGACCGCACAATTGCTGGTTGATACGACTAAAGCCAGGACCATGCTTGGGTGGCGCGCGCCATACGACAGTAGCGCGGCACTCGAGCGCGCGGGACGGGAATACATATCAGGGAAGATGAATGAAACGAGTATTTGATTTGGTATTGGCGTTGATCGCGTCGTTATTGCTGCTTATTCCGGTTGGCCTGGTCGCCCTGATGGTGCGGCTGACGTCCGCGGGTCCCATCGTTTACTGGTCCGATCGTGTGGGGCGGCACAACAAGATCTTCAAGATGCCGAAGTTTCGCACCATGCGTGTCGATACCCCCGCTGTTGCGACACATTTGCTGCCGGACCCCAAGCAATTCCTGACCCCGGTGGGCTCCTTTTTACGCAAGTCCAGCCTCGACGAATTGCCGCAACTGTGGAGTATATTGAAGGGCGACATGAGCTTTGTGGGGCCGCGTCCCGCTTTGTTCAACCAGTACGACCTGATCGAATTGCGCAGCCGCCATGGTGTCGACGGCATCTTGCCTGGCTTGACGGGATGGGCGCAAATCAATGGGCGCGATGAGTTGCCTATCGTGGACAAGGTCAAACTGGACGTCGATTATTTGCAGCGCCGTTCGCTGGCGCTCGATCTGCGCATTCTGTTCCTGACTTTCCTGAAAGTGGTGCGCCGGGATGGAGTGACCCATTGATGAATATCTCGTCCGGTCTGCCAGCGATTGTGTCTGGCAATCGCGTATCGGTGATGGCGCAGGCCCGGTGCCGCCCGGCACTGGCGCCAGCCGCTGTAGAAAAAGGAAGCTTTGAATGAAGCCCGTATTCAATTTTTCGCGTTTTCACAAGCAGATTGTGGCGGCATTTGCCGATCTGTTTTTCTTGCCGCTGACTTTTTGCATTGCGATTGCCTTGCGTTTCGATGGCTTGGCAAATGCCCAGTTTTCCCCCTACATCTGGCTGATCCTGGCGGCACCGCTCGTCTCATTGCCTATTTTTATCAAATTGGGGCTGTACCGCGCGGTGATCCGCTTTATCGACTACAAGATCGTTTATGTGGTGTTTCTTGGCGTCAGTTTGTCCGTGGCCGTATTGCTGGCCATGGCGGTGTTTTTGAATGGCATGAATGGCTTGTCGCGCGGCGTTTTCGGCATCTTCTGGGTGTGCGCCATCATGTATGTGGCGGCCAGCCGTTTCCTGGCGCGCGCGTATTTCCTGTACACCAACCGGCGTGCGGATGGCATTCGCGTGGTCGTTTATGGCGCAGGCGCTTCCGGCAATCAGCTGGCGCAGGCCTTGAACCATGCTGGCGAGTACAAGGTAGTCGCTTTAATTGACGACAAGAAAGAGCTGCATGGCGCCAGTATCGGCGGCATGCGGGTATATGCGCCCGACGCCTTGCCGGATTTGGTGGCAAGCAAGAACATCAGCAAGGTGCTGCTTGCCATGCCGTCCCTGAGCAAGGCGCAGCAACGGCGTATCCTGGAAAAACTGGAACCGCTGAAAATCAAGACCTTGGTGACTTCGCCAATCAAGAGCTTGATACGCGCCAGTACGCAGGTGCAGGATTTGCGCGAAATCGAAATCGAGGATTTGCTGGGGCGCGACGCGGTGGAGCCGGACCAGGACTTGATGGCCATGTGTATTTCTGGCAAGACGGTCATGGTGACGGGGGCTGGCGGGTCGATCGGTTCGGAATTGTGCCGCCAGATATTGCGTCAGCGGCCGGCCTGTCTGCTTCTGTATGAAATGTCGGAATTTGCCTTGTATTCCATCGAACAGGAATTGCAGGCATTGAAAAAAGTCTTGCGGGTCGACGTGGAGTTGCTGCCGTTTCTGGGTTCCGTGCTGGAAACCGCCAAGTGCGAAAGAATTTTGCGGACCTTCCGTGTTGAAACTTTGTATCATGCGGCCGCATATAAGCATGTGCCACTGGTGGAACATAATCCCATCGAAGGCATACGTAACAATGCATTGGGAACACTAAGCATGGCGCGTGCCGCGGTCGATGCCCAGGTGAAGCGTTTTGTGCTCATTTCTACGGACAAGGCCGTTCGTCCGACCAATGTCATGGGTTCCACCAAGCGGCTGGCAGAGCTGATTTTGCAGGCATTTGCCCGCAAACAGGACAAGACGCGGTTTTGCATGGTCCGTTTTGGCAATGTACTGGGCTCTTCGGGATCGGTTGTGCCGCTGTTCCGCAAGCAGATCATGGCGGGCGGACCGATTACGATCACGCATCCGGAAATCACGCGTTATTTCATGACGATTCCCGAAGCCGCGCAGCTGGTATTGCAGGCGGGCGCCATGGGACAGGGGGGCGACGTGTTCGTGCTCGATATGGGCGACCCCGTCAAAATCGTCGACCTGGCCAAGCGCATGGTGCATTTGAGTGGTCTGGAAGTGAAAAGTGAGCAGGCACCCGATGGCACGATTGAAATTCATCACGTAGGCTTGCGTCCAGGCGAGAAGCTGTATGAAGAGTTGTTGATTGGCGATAATGTTGAAGGCACGGACCATCCTTTGATCATGCGCGCGCGCGAGGTGGAAATTCCTTGGGCGAAGCTGGAAGGCATGCTTGGCGAATTGACGAGGGCATGCGATCAGTTCGACCAGGCCGCCGTACGAACGCTGTTGCTGGAGATCGTTAGCGAATATGAACCGCAGTGCGGCATCGAGGACTGGGTCTGGAATGCCCAGCGCGCTGCGCAGGGCAATAGCCCGGTCGTGGTGATGGCGCGCCAGGCCAATGCCGACTGACGGTCAGACAGACGTTTTTATTTTTGATGTACTTATTAGCTAAAGAAGAATCATGGACAAATTGGCAGAAATGAAGCAAGCGCCGGAGCAGCAAGGTGCGCCTGAATTCTCCTTGACGGAGATACTGATCGTTTTATGGAAAGGCCGCAAGCTGATCGTCGGCGGTACGGTGGCCGTGATGATCTTGTGCGTGTTGTTTACCTTGTATATGGCAACGTACAAAAGCGAAGGCTTCTACCAGTTTGGCGGTGCGATACCCGTGCCTAAAGAACAGGTGATTGCTGAGAAAGACAAGGAAAAGGACAAGGAAAAAGAAAAGGAAGCGCCTCCCGGTATCGCGCTGGGCGACTATAAACGCTATGTGGCGGCCTTGAGCAGCAGCGGCCGCTTTGACGACTACATGCAACAAGTCAAGCTGAACAATGATCCTACGGTGCAGGAGTTGCGCCGTACCTTGATCGCGCGCGACAATTTTTCCAAATTCCTGGAGCCGATTTACCCGATGACCAAGCTCGATGCCAAGGAGTTGATGGATACGGCCAAGGATATCAGCAATAATGTCATCGGTTTGCGTATCAGCTACCAGGCAACAACGCCCCAGGATGCGCAGCGCATGGTTACCCTGCTGGGCCGCTATACGATGGATAGCGTGATCTATCTGGTGTATTCGGACTTCCTGCGTTCCAAGCATCTGGATTTGACCAGCAAGATCACCAAGCTCGATAACGAGATTATCAGCAACAAAGAGCGGCTGGAAAGTTTCGCCCGTAAAGGCGAGACCTTGAGGAAAATTGTTGCGCGCTATCCTGACGCTGCGGCGCAGGGCGGCCGCCAGGTGGTCAGCGTGACCGAGGATAATGCCCGATATCTGTCGCCAGCGACGCAGTTGATGTCGACCGAGGTCGATGCCCTGATGGCCAACGAAGCGATTCTCAAGGCGCAGCGCGAACAGAAGCAAAATATCATATTGCGCGAGTACTATGATGGCGCCAAGGCTGCGCTCGATAGCAACAAGTCGGGCGAAGCGCTCTTGCTGGCGCTGGAAGCGATCAAGGAAAACGTCTTCAAGAAGCGCGACTTGAATGATGAGTCCGTCAAGGAAGTCTTCAACATGATTACTGTCGACAACCAGAAAGCCACGGCTGTCTACCTGGAAAAGAGCCGCTTTATTGCGGGACCAACCTTGCCGGAAAACCGCACCAGCCGGTTGTCGAACAGTTTGCTGGCAGGCTTCCTGGCCGGCCTGGCATTCTTCTCGCTGCTGGTATTTGGCCGCAGCTGGTGGCAGGCGAACCGCCTGAAGATGGCGGACTGAATATCGCTGCAATGACCGCCATGTGCAGCAATGTGCTGGCGGAATTGGAAACGCCCATCCTGGCAGGCAATGGCCAGGATGGGCGTTTCAGTTTACTGCCGGTCCGGGGAGCGGGGTGTTATTCTTCCTTGTTTTTGTAGCAATGCGGGCATGACACTTCATACACGTATTCCGGCGCCAGCTGCTGGCGCGGCGTGACGACGGCGCGGCAGACGAAACACTGCACGGTTTCCGTCGGTTCCAGTTTCGGGTTCAGGGCCGTGCGGTAGTCGAACACGAAGCAGTCGCCCGTGTAGTGCTCGCCGCCCACTTCTTCAAAATACTTGAGAATGCCGCCGTCGAGCTGGTACACGCTGTCGTAGCCGATTTCCTTCATGTGGATGGCCGCCTTTTCGCAGCGGATGCCGCCCGTGCAGAAGGTGACGACGGTCTTGCCTTCCAGTTCATCCTTGTGGGCAGCGGCGACGGCCGGGAATTCCGTAAACTTGTCGATACGGTAATCCAGCGTGTTGTTGAACGTACCCACATCCACTTCGAACGCGTTGCGCGTTTCCATCATGACCACGGGCTTGCCCGCATCGTCGACGCCGGCGTCCAGCCAGCGCTTGAGCGTATGCGCGTCGACGGACGGCGCGCGGCCCAGTTCCGGCTTGATCAGCGGCATGCGCATGGTGATGATTTCTTTTTTGAGCTTGACCAGCATGCGCTTGTGCGATTGCTCATTCGACAAGCTTTCCTTCCACTCCAGGTCCGCCAGGCGGGCGTCGCTGCGCACCCACGCGAGGAAGGCGTCGATATGCTCGCGCGTGCCCGACAGGAACATATTGATGCCCTCCGGCGTCAGCAGGATCGTTCCCTTCAGGCCCAGCGCCAGACATTGCTCCTGATACAAGGGGCGCATGGCTTCCGTATCGTCGAGCGTAATGAATTTATACGCTGCAATATTGACAAAAGTGGCGGCGGGCGTGGCGCCCAGCGGGCTGGCGGCAGCGGAAACGGACGGTGTTGCTGGGGTGATGGCTTGCATGATGGCGATCGGCTTAGACTGAACAGCCGATATTATAAGCCCGGCGGGCCGGGCGGGATACCCGCCATGCCGCCTTGTCGCATGCCGGCGGGCCGCGCGCGACAGGAATTTCTTGCTTGCAACCGGGCGCCACATCGCCGGTCCCTGGCCGCGACGCGGTAGAATAGACCCCATTGAATTTTGCAGGAAACGGTACACAGGATGGAAATGGTAATGCAAGAGGCCGGCGCTCCGGCAGGTTCACCGCAAGCGATGCAGCAAGTCCCGCAAGGTCCCGGATTTGTTCACCTGCGCGTGCATTCGGAGTACTCGATCGTCGACGGCCTGGTGCGCATCGACGACGTGGTCAAGGCGGCGGCGAAGGACAAGCAGGTGGCGCTGGCCGTCACCGACCTGTCCAACCTGTTTGGCATGGTCAAGTTCTACAAGGAAGCGCGCGGCAAGGGCGTCAAGCCGGTGGTCGGCGTCGAGGTATGGATCACCAACGACGATAACCGCGACAAGCCGTCGCGTTTGCTGTTGTTGGCGAAGAATCGCATGGGCTATTTGCAGCTGTGCGAGCTGCTGTCGCAGGCCTGGCTGACCAATCAGCACAAGGGGCGCGCCGAGGTGCGCTACGAATGGTTGCAGGCGCTGCCCAGCAATCGATACGAACTGTATCCGGACGATAGCGCGGCCAATGGCCTGATTGCGCTCTCTGGCGCGCACTTTGGCGATGTCGGCACGGCGATTGAAAACGGCAACCTGGCGCTGGCTGAAGCCCATGCCAGCAAGTGGGCGGCGCTGTTCCCCGGCCATTTCTATATCGAAATCCAGCGCGCCGGACAGCCCAACCAGGAGCTGCAGGTACGGCATTCGGTCGCGCTGGCGTCGAAGCTGGGTCTGCCGGTTGTGGCTACGCATCCCGTGCAGTTCATTTCGCAGGAAGAATTTATTGCCCACGAGGCGCGCGTCTGTATCGCCGAAGGCGAGATGCTGGCCAACGCCAAGCGTGTCAAACGCTTCAACGAGCAGATGCGCTTCCTCACGCAGGATGAAATGAGCCAGCTGTTCCACGATCTGCCGGCCGCGCTGCGAAACTCGGTGGAAATCGCCAAGCGTTGCAATCTGACGCTGACCCTGGGCAAGCCGCAATTGCCGAACTTTCCGACGCCGGGCATGACCATCGACGATTTCCTGCGGGCGGAAACCAAAAAGGGCCTGGAAGAGCGCCTGATCCAGTTGTATCCGGACCCGGAGCAGCGCGAGAAGGAGCGTCCCCGCTACGAGGCGCGCCTGGAGTTCGAGAACAACACCATCATCAACATGAAGTTCCCTGGTTACTTCCTGATCGTGGCCGAGTTTATTCAGTGGGGCAAGAACAATGACGTGCCGATCGGCCCGGGCCGTGGCTCGGGTGCGGGCTCGCTGGTGGCATATGCGCTGAAGATTACCGACCTCGATCCGCTCAAGTACAACCTGCTGTTCGAGCGTTTCCTGAACCCTGAACGGGTATCGATGCCCGACTTCGATATCGACTTCTGCCAGGAAAAGCGCGAACTGGTGATCCAGCACGTCAAGGATTTGTATGGCAAGGAGGCCGTCTCGCAGATCGCCACCTTCGGTACCATGGCGGCCAAGGGCGCGATCCGCGACGTGGGCCGCGTGATGGATTTCGGCTACAACTTCTGCGACGGCATTTCCAAGCTGATCCCGTTCAAGCCCGGCAAGCCCGTGTCGATCGCCGACGCCATCGAAGAGGAACCGCTGCTCAAGGAGCGCCTGGAAAACGAGGAAGAGGTCAAGCAGCTGCTGGACCTGGCGCAGCAGGTCGAAGGCATCACGCGCAATATCGGCATGCACGCGGGGGGCGTGCTGATCGCCCCGGGCAAGCTGACGGATTTCTGTCCGCTGTACACGCAGGGCGGCGATTCCGGCGTCGTGTCGCAGTACGACAAGGATGACGTGGAAGCCGTCGGCCTGGTGAAGTTCGACTTCCTGGGTCTGACGACCCTCACCATTCTCGACCGTGCCGTGCGCTACATCAAGCAGCTCGATCCGGCGCAGGCGAACTTCGACCTGGCGACCTTGCCGCTGAACGACAAGCCGTCCTACGACCTGCTGACCAAGGCCAAGACCGTGGCCGTGTTCCAGCTGGAGTCGCGCGGCATGCAGGGCATGCTGAAAGATGCGCGTCCCGACCGCTTCGAAGACATTATCGCGCTCGTGGCCCTGTACCGTCCGGGCCCGATGGACCTGATTCCCGACTTCTGCAAGCGCAAGCACGGCGAACGTTTCGACTATCCCGATCCGCGCACGGAATCGATTCTGTCCGAAACCTACGGCATCATGGTGTACCAGGAGCAGGTGATGCAGATGGCGCAGATCGTCGGCGGCTACTCGCTGGGCGGCGCCGACATGCTGCGCCGCGCCATGGGCAAGAAGAAGGCCGAGGAGATGGCCGAGCACCGCGAGATCTTCCGCGCCGGTGCGGCAAAAGACGGCTTGACGGCGGAAAAGGCCGACGAGATCTTCGACTTGATGGAAAAGTTCGCCGGCTACGGTTTCAACAAATCGCACGCCGCCGCCTACGCCTTGCTGTCCTACCACACGGCATATTTAAAAGCGCACCACACGGCCGCCTTCATGGCAGCCAACTTGTCGCTGGCCATGGACGACACGGACAAGATCAAGATCCTGGTGGAAGACTCGCTGGAAATCTGCAAGCTGACCTTGTTGCCGCCCGATATCAACGAATCCGATTACCGCTTCACGCCGAGCGGCGCGGCGCCGTCCGTCAGCGGCAAGAAGGTTACGCAGATCCGCTATGGCCTGGGCGCTGTGAAGGGCTCGGGCCAGAACGCCATCGAAGCCATCATCGCCGCGCGCGAGGCGGGCGGGCCGTTTACGAGCCTGTTCGATTTCTGCAAACGTGTTGATAAAAAGCAAATCAACCGCCGCACCATCGAATCGCTGATCCGCAGCGGCGCCTTCGACTGCCTGAAGGTCGACCGCGCCATCCTGCTCGCCTCCGTGGCCTTTGCCATGGAATGCGCCGACCAGGCGGCCAAGGCGGCCAACCAGGTGAGCCTGTTCGGCGGCGACGACAGCGACATGGTGGCGCCGCCCGAGTACGTCAAGGTACCCGTGTGGACCGATAAACAGCGCCTGACGGAGGAAAAGATCGCGCTGGGCTTCTACCTGTCCGGCCACCTGTTCGATTCGTATGCGCCCGAGGCACGCCGTTTTGCGCGCACGAAATTGTCGGAACTGTCGCCGTCGCGCGAACCGCGCATGATGGCCGGCGTCATCACGGGCTTGCGCACGCAGATGACGCAGCGGGGCAAGATCCTCATCGTCACCCTGGACGACAAGAGCGGCACGGTGGAAGTGACGGTGTACGGCGAATTGTTCGATTCCAACCGGAAAATCTTCAAGGAAGATGAATTCCTGGCCGTCGTGGGCAAGGTGTCGGAAGACCGTTTCTCGGGCGGCTTGCGCATCACGGCCGAGAGCGCCTTCGACATCATCGCCGCGCGCGTGCAGTATGGCCGCCAGCTGGGCCTGACCCTGCCCACGACGCTGGACATGAAACGCATCAGCGATGTGATCATGCCGCACCGGGCCGAGGATGGATTGCCGATCGCCGCCAAGGTCAGTCCGCAGGGCGTCAGCTGCGTGCTGCAGTTTGGCGATGCGTGGCGCGTGGCGCCATCGGACGAGTTGCAGACGGCGCTCGAGCAGGTGCTCGGTGCGCAAGAGGTGGCGGTCGAGTACTGACCGCTGGCCGCGTTGCAAATGACAAAGCCAAACCGGAGACATTCTGGTTTGGCTTTTTTACGTTTACATGTCTTTCAGGCCCGTGATCGCATAGCCCTTGGCGGCGATCTGCTGGTGCGGCTGTTCAATATGGTAGTCGGGCAAGACCTGGGCATCGTCGGCTACTTCGCTGGCGCGTGCTTCGAGTTGCCAGTCGGTATTGGTCACTTCTTCAGGAATGATCTTTCCTTCCGGCACGGCGAGGTAGGAAAAAATGCCGTCGTGCTCGGCCCGGCGGTAGATGTCTACGCGCATGACTTGCCTCCTAGTAAGCGTTGGGGAAACCGGCGCACCGTAATGCATGCCGATAGCGCTAGCGTAACAGGATTGTGCCGCGGACGGGTTTAAGCGTGTGGGCGAGGGAAGCGGAAGGGAGAGTGGCTGGTGAAGGCAGGCAAGGACGCGGGGGCGGGGCGTCGTGCGGTGGCCAGGGCCGTTCAGGCGATAGCGGAAGCGTAGTCGTCGTCGATGGCCGATTGCCGTACCTCGCTGGAGGTTGCCGCGGCGCCTGGCAAGGCGATCTGCACGGGGCAGCGATGGTCGTCGAGGCCGCTACGCAGGCTGCCGATCATGGCCAGTGTCAATTCGTGGCGTTTGCGCGCTTCCGAGCGCTTCTTCGAGGGGATGTCTTCCATGACCGGCGAGGGCAGGTTTTCGCACGGCAACTCAAAATCGCCATCCTGGCGGGCTTGCGCTCCCAGTTCTTGCCATAGTGCATTGTAGTCGGCGAACAGACGGCCTTTCTTGGCGGAATGATGCACGGCGCGGTTGATATTACCGACAAGAATCATCTTGCGGCAGCCGTGTTCATGTCCCAGCTGGCGCACCAGGCGCACCATCAGGGTCTTGGGACGCAAGCCGTGCAAGTCGCGCGTTGCTTCGCGCACGCGCTGTGCGCTTTCCTGCCCCTTCGGGCCTTGCACGCAGCCGATGCGCATGCCCAGGGTGGCGCGCAGCGGGCAGCCGAAGAAGGAGAAGGCGATCGAATAGAGCACGTTGTCGTCATGCATCAGTTGCAGCACCATCTCGCCTTCGCGGTCCATGGGGTGCAGCGAACACAGTTGCAAATGGTAGGGCGCGCCCGATTTGCCCGGCACCGTGCCGAGGCGCACGGGACCGCGGGCCGCCTGCGCCATCAGCGTGCCCCAGCCTTGCTGCAGGATGAAACGGTAGTGCTCGGCCAGCAATTCCACGCGCTGCTGGCAGTTCAAGGTCAGGCTCAGGTAAGGGCGGTAGACCTTGTGGATCATGTGCGGATAGGCGTGTACCAGATCCTGAAACGCCGGATGCGAGTTCAGCAGTTGTAGCCAGAGGCGGGTGGGGCGCTGCTGCACGCGGGCCCGCAAGTGTAGCTTGAATACTTCGCGCCAGCGGCGCATGCCGGGCGGCATCGCCATCAGGCCGTCAGACAGGGTAATAGTTGGCATCATCGTGCGCATGTCCATGTAAAGAGAGAACGTCCAGGCCGTTTCGGCTCAGGCGGGTACCGGGCTGCTGACGCCCTCGTGGTTTGCCAGCAGAATGGTGGTGCCGCGGCTGCCGCGCGCCAGCTTGCCGGCCAGCCCGCCGGAAAAATGGCGCGGCCAGCTGCTGTGCCTGTGCGCCGGCAAGACAACTTCGTGGCAACCCAGCAGTTCAGCCGTATCGAGGATCGTAAACAGCAGTTCGCCGGCGAAAATATGGGTGTTGAATTCGATATGAGTGCGGCTCAGGTACAGGCCCGCCTCGTGCATCAACTGTTGTGTGGCCAGGTCCAGCGCATGGCCCTCGCTGGCGCTGTGCTGGGGCACGCCACTGGCCTGGCGCGGCGGCGCCGGTGTCACGTGCAGCAGGCTGACGCGCACCTTGATGCCCCATTCCTGCAAGCGCCTGGCATAGCGCGCGCCATACACGATGTCGCTGGCGCGCTTGACGGGCAAGAGCAGCAGCAAGGTATCCTGGCCCGGCATGCCGCACGCATCCGCGGCGCTATCCGGGGCGCGGTGGCGTTGCGGGGCAGGGCGCGATGCATGCATGGAAGGGTTGGCCGTGGTGGAAAAACCATGCCATCTTATCCACGCCCCTGCCCCCTGTAAATTGGCGAAACGGCGTACGGGTTTCCCTTACGCCAGCCCTGTTTTAATAGCGGTAGGTGACATACACGGCACCGATCGGTGCCGTCTTGCGTTGCACGATGGGGCTCTTGGCCGCGTCGCCCATGCGGTGCTCGACGCCGACCAGGGTATTGAGGCTCCAGCGCGCATCGAAGCGGTGCTCCCAGTTGACGGTGGCCTGTGCTTCATAGAAGCCGCCCTTGGGCGTGTATTGCTTGAACGAGGTATTCGCGGCCTGGGTGGCCGTCACGCCATACATGGTCTGCACGTACTTGCGCTCGCCCCAGCCCAGCTGGCCGCCGATGCTCACGCTGTCTTGCTGCATGCCCTTGGCGTCGGCCCGGCCGTAGACCTGGCCTGTGGCGCCGAAATGCACATTCGCGCCATTTTCGCGGTTCGACAGGGGAATGTCGCTCGAGACGCTCAGCGACAGGCCCGGCATTGGCGAGTACCCCGCGCTCAGCAGGGCGCTGGCGTTGCCCTTGACTTCGCCCATGCCCTTCAGGTAATCGCTGCCGCCCCAGCCGTTGATGCCCTTGCGCTTGTGGTCTTCGCGGTTGCCGCGGTAGCCCAGTGCGGCGCTGTAGCTGAAGGCGCCCGCCTGGCCGCCGTAGCCGATGCCGCGCGAGGTGCTGATGAACAGGCCATTGGCCATGGCGTAGTCGAGGATGATCAGCGGCGAGGCCGACAGCTTGTCGGAGCCGGAATAGCTGGACACGGCGGCGACGCCGCCGCCGATGGTGAAGACATTTTCCGGCGCCGGTTCGGCTGCCGCGGCGGCCAGGGGGTTCAGGCTCAGGCCGCAGGCCAGTGCCAACGAGGTCAACAAGGTTGTAGATGCGTGCATGGAGTTTTCCGTCAGGTGGAGAACCGAGTCCGGAGTGGCTCGATTGACTGCCGACAGTATCGGCCCGTGCCATGAAGGAAGAATGAGCCTTTTATTAAGATTGCATGAAGACGGCTTCTTTACCCATTCTTCAGCTTGTGGTGGTTTAATACTCACCATGAAGATACTGCTGATAGAAGACGATATGGACCTGGGCAATGGCGTGCGCATTGCCCTGCGCGACCAGGGCATGCAGGTGGTCTGGGTGCGCAGCCTCGAGGATGCGGCGCGCAGCATCGAGCATGACAGTTGCGAGCTGGTGCTGCTGGACCTGGGCTTGCCGGATGGCGATGGCCTCGATTTGCTGGCCCGGCTGCGCGCGGCCCGCTTGCCGGTGCTCATCCTCAGTGCCCGCGACACGCTGGAGCAGCGCCTGCGGGGCCTCGATGGCGGCGCCGATGATTACCTGGTGAAGCCGTTCGTGCTGGCCGAGCTGCTGTCGCGCGTGCGCGCGCTGGCACGCCGCAGCTATGGCTTCGACGGCGACACCATCGAGTTGCGCGGCCTGCTGCTGCAGGTGCCCACGCGGCGGGTCAGCGTGCACGGCCGGCCGGTGGAGCTGACGGCCAGCGAATACGCCCTGCTGAAGACTTTGCTGATGCGCGCCAACCGCGTCATCACGCGCCGCGTGCTGGAGGAACATATCCTGCCCGGCGGGCTGGCCAATGCCAGCAATACCCTGGATGTGCATATGGGCAACTTGCGCCGCAAGATAGGGGAAGGATATATCCGTACCGTGCGCGGCGTTGGCTATGTCATCGACCAGCAAGGCGACACCCCCGCTCCGCCGGGCGCTGGCGCATGATGGGGCGTTTCTGGGCCATGCTGCGCCGGCCCACCCTGGTGCGCCGCCTGATGCTTGCGCAAATGCTGATGCTGACCGTGCTGTGGAGCCTGGCCGTGGCCTACGTGCTGTTCGAGGGCACGGGCGAAGCGAGCAATGTGACCCGCGGGGTCTTGCACGCCATTATCAGCGTGACGGACAACCTGGCTGAGCAGCCCGTGCGCCAGGAGCAAAGCTTGCGTGCCATCGACGAAGCCTTGCGCGAAGAGTTTGAAATGGGGAAAGTGCCGGAACTTGCGCCGCGCATCCTGGTCTGGCGCGAGGGCAAGCTGGTCTACAAGTCGCCGAATGCGCCCAGCGGCATCCGCAGCGCCGGCCCGGAACAGATGGAAGTGGTGTACGTCAAGGGACAGGCCTGGCGCAGCCGCAGCCTGGTCGAAGGGGAGACGCGCGTGACGGTACTGGAGGTGGGCGGGGCCTGGCAGTTTTTCATCACGATCAATTCGCACGGCTATTACCTGCTGCCGCTGCTGATCAGCCTGCCATTCCTGCTGGTGCCGGCCTGGCTGTCGATCCGCCTTGCCATGCGCCCGTGGCGCAAGGTGGCGCAGGAGGTGGCGGCGCGCGGGCCGCAGGATTTGCGTCCGCTGGCGTTCAAGCCGCCGCATGGCGAACTGGCGGCACTGGTCGACAATATCAATGCGCTGCTGCAGCGCGTCGACGCCAGTGCCGCGCGCGAGCGCAGTTTCATCGCCGATGCCACGCATGAGCTGCGCACGCCGCTGGCGGCCATGCGCGTGAATGTCGAAGCCTTGCAAGGCCAGGCGCATGACGCGCGCCAGCAAGAGTTGCTGGACGGTATCTTGAATAGCGGCAACCGGGCCGCGCGCCTGGTGGGCCAGTTGCTGCAGCTGACGCGCAGCGACGTGCAGGCGGGCGCGGGCGAGCAGCCGCGGCGGCAGGCCCTCGATACCTTGCTGCAAGACCGGCTGGCGGCCCTGTCCGGCCTGGCGCAGGCGGGCGATATCGAGCTCGAGCTGCAAGCCAGCGTTTCGCTCAGCGTGCCCGGACAGCGCGAGAGCCTCGTGTCGCTGATCGACAACCTGGTGGAAAACGCCATCAAGTACAGCCCGCGCGGCAGCAGCGTGACGGTGTCGCTGCATGCGGAGCGGGGCCAGGCCGTGCTGCATGTGGCCGACCAGGGGCCGGGCATCGCGCCAGAGCTGTATGCGCGCGTGTTCGACCGCTTTTTCCGCGCGCCGCAGCAGGCGCAGCCAGGCAGTGGCCTGGGCTTGTCCATCGTCGCTTCCGTCGTGCACCAGCATGGCGGCACGATTCAATTGCACAGAGGCAATGGCGGCCTGGGCTTGCTGGTGGAGGTGCGCCTGCCGCTGGCCGGGGCCTGACGCCGCTGGCGTGTCTTGCGATATTGCATGAAAATTATTTTATGTGCCGATAACGCAAGATGCCATGGCGTGGCGCACGCCTGCGATGCATAATGCGGGACAGTCAGAAAACACCGTTATGCGCCCATTCCTGTCCCGCTACCTGTCCTATCCCGCCTTTGTCGGCCTGTATCTGCTGTTTGACTGGGCGACATACATCGACCCGATGTATGGGTTGAACATTACCCCCTGGAATCCCGATCCCGCGCTGGGCCTCGTATTTTGGCTGATCCATGGCCGCAAGGCGGCGTTGCCGTGGTTTATCGCCTTGCTCGCCGGCGAAGTGCTGGTGCGCGGCATGCCGGCGGGCCTGCCCCTGACCCTGCTTTGTTCGGCGTGGCTGGTGCTCGGCTATGGCGGCATCGGCGTGGCCCTGCGCCGCAGTTTCAGCAGCAGCGATATCTTCGACAACCGGCGCCGCCTGGGGGCCTGGGTCGCCATCGTGCTGCTTGGCACCGCGCTCAATGCGCTCGGCTATATTTCATTGCTGTCGCTGACGGGACGCATCCCGGCCGGTGAATGGGGGACGGCCGTATGGCGTTTCGGCATCGGCGACACGGTCGGCTTGCTGGTCTCGATGCCGCTGATCTGGGTGCTGTTCAGCGAGCGGGGGCGCGAGCGCCTGCATGCCGCCGTCTGGCGCTGGGAAACCCTCGCGTATCTGGCCCTGGCCAGCTTCGTGCTGTGGAGCGTCTTCGGTTCCATCGTGCGCTCCGAATACAAGCATTTCTATTTCCTGTTTCTCCCCGTGATCTGGGCCGCCTCGCGCCAGGGCTTGCATGGCGCCGTGCTGGCCGTGTTTGTATTGCAGTTATGCATCATTACTCTTGTGAAATGGACGCATGCCGTCGATATCCAGTTTTATGAATTGCAACTGCTCGATGCCGTGCTGGCGCTGGTGGGATTTTTTATCGGCATTGTCGTCGATGAAATGCGCCAGGTGGCCGATGAACTCAAGCACACGATGCGCCTGGCGGCGGCCGGCGAGATGGCCGCCGCGCTCGCGCATGAGCTGAACCAGCCGCTGACGGCCTTGTCGACCTATGGCAAGGCGTGCGAATACCTGCTGGAACGGGGCGAGAGCGGCGCCTTGCTGCAAGGCGCAGTGGGACATATGATCGTGGAATCGGGGCGCGCCGCAGACGTGGTGCGTCGCCTGCGCGATTTTTTCCGTACTGGCGCGATGCAGCTCGAGGCGGTGGAGGCGAGCGCCTTGATCGAGGGCATGGCGCGCCAGTTCACTCCCCTGTTCCATGAGCATGGCATCGAGCTGGTGCTGGCGCCGACGTCGCCGCTGGCCGTCAATGCCGACCGCCTGCAGATCGAGCTGGTGCTGCGTAACTTGCTGGCCAATGCGCAGGATGCGGTGATGGGCCAGCCGCGCGGCCAGCGTCGCATCACGGTGTCGGCCGAGCGGCTCGAGGGCGGGCGGCTGCGCCTGTCCGTGGAAGACAGCGGCCCTGGCATTTCCAACAGCCTGGCGGCACGCCTGTTCGAACCGTTTGTCTCGACCAAGGCCAGCGGCCTGGGGCTGGGGCTGGTACTCAGCCGCACCATCGTCGAGGCACATGGCGGCCAGTTGTGGGCCGAAGTGGGCAAGCATGGCATTTTTCGGTTTATCCTGCCCCTGGCGCGTGCCAGTGCGGCCGCTACGGGAGAGTATGGTGACAAGTAACTTGACGGTGTTTATCGTGGACGATGATCCCGCCGTGCGCGATGCGCTGGGTTTGCTGTTGGGCATACGCGGCTATCGCACGGCCCTGTTTTCCTGCGGCGAGGATTTCCTGCAAGGCTGGCGGCCCGAGTGGGCCGGCTGTCTGCTGATCGATATCCGCATGTCGGGCATGGATGGCCTGAGCCTGCAGCGCCGCCTGCTGGAACTGGAATGCATGTTGCCCATCATTATTATCACGGGGCATGGCGACGTCGCCCTGGCACGCCAGGCCTTCAAGGCGCAGGCCAGCGATTTCCTGGAAAAGCCATTTGATCACGACAAGTTGCTGGCAGCCATAGAAGAAGCGTTTTCGCGCGAGGCGCATGCGCGCGGCCAGCTGCAGCGCCAGGCGGAGGGGCAAGCGCTGCTGCGCGCGTTGACGCCGCGCGAGCGGGAAGTGATGCATCTGGTGGTGACGGGGCAGCACAACCGCGATATCGCCCCGGCGCTGGGCATTTCCGTGCGTACGGTGGAAGTGCACAAGGCGCGCCTGATGGACAAGCTGGGGGTCGACAATGTGGCCGACCTGGTGCGCATCAGCATGCTGGGCACCGGCTAGCCGTTGAGCAGTCGTCTACGCGATGGTCTTCAATACCTGATCGACTGAAATCGCCTTGACCCAGTCGCTGCGCCGCGCCACCGTGATGACGGTGCTGTTGGCGCTGTCGAATGGCGCCCATTCGGGATTCTTCTTGCGCATCAAGGCCACCACGGGCACATGCACGGCATTCGCCAGGTGCATGATCGATGTTTCCACCGAGATAATCAGATCGCATTGCGCCAGCATGGCCGGCAGCTGGAAAAAGTTGTCGACGGCGCTGAAGGCTTGCGTGCGCGGCAAGTTGTGCGCTTGCACGACGGCATTCACCTTGGCCAGTTCCTGCGGCATGGCATTGATCAGAAAGCAGGCGTGCTGCCATTTCGGCAGCGTTTGCATGCGTGCGATCAGCTCGGTAATGCGCTCCAGCGGCCAGCCGCGCTTGTGCGACTTGGCAAACGGGTTCAGCAGTACGAGCGGGCCCTGGCGCGGGGCAAAGCCCCAGGCGGCCAACTGTTCCTGTGCCTGCTGCAATGCGGGCTGGGGAATGTGCACGAAGGGATAGCGTTCGGCCACGGGAATGTCGAGTCCCGTCAATTGATGGAACCAGTCGGCATACACGCTGCTGATATGGTGCTCGCCGGCATCCTGCCCAGCATATGACGCCAGGACGGCATCGATCTTGCGATAGGCCAGGTAATGCCAGGGGCGCAGCGGGCTGAACGGTTTGCGCGTGCCGATCACCAGCCCGTTCGGGCTGATCGCGCGGGCAAGGTCCGCATATTGCTGCGGCCGGACGTGGGCCAGCGACACGACGACAGGATAGTGCTCTGCCTGTGCTTCGCGCAGTGACTCTTCGTAGAGGGCGGGGCTGTAGGTCTTGCGGTATACCTTGGTGAACAGGCCCGATTGCTCCACCCAGTCGTACAGCGAATAGGTGCGCAAGCCTTCCCACTGTCGTGCGTCGGCCGTGCGGCGTACTTCATCAACCCACAGGTGGATCTGGATATGGGGATAGGCCGCGGCAAAGGCGCGGAAACCGTTTTGCAGGTATGTAAAGTCTCCCAGCGCCAGATGGGCGATGAACAGAATTTTGTCCGACTTTTGTAGAAGTTCGGCGGGAATCAAAGGCGTCATGTATCAGTACGATTTCAGGTATTCATTCGATGGGTCAAGCCACTTGCTGGGAAAATTGCAGGCGATGCAGATTGGCATACGCGCCGTCGGCATCCAATAATTGCTGGTGACTGCCGGTTTCCATTATTTTCCCATGTGACAATACCACGATACGGTCCGCACGTTCAATTGTTGATAGCCTATGAGCAATAACCAGGGTGGTTTTACCTTGCATTAAGTGTTCCAGTGCCGCTTGCACGGCCCGTTCCGCCTCCGTATCCAATGCCGAGGTGGCTTCATCGAGGATCAGGATGGGCGCATCCTTGTAGATCGCGCGGGCGATGGCCACGCGCTGGCGCTGGCCGCCGGACAGGCGCGAGCCGTTGTCGCCCAGGCGCGTTTCCAGGCCGTCGGGCAAGCCGTCGATGACGTCCGACAGGAAGGCCGCCGCTGCCGCCGCTTCGACGCGCTGCCGGTCCGGGGCCGCGTCGCCATACGCGATATTGGCGGCCAGGGTATCGTCGAACAGCACCACCTGCTGGCTGACCATGGCGATCTGGCTGCGCAGGCTGGTCAGGGCGATGGCATCGATATTCTGTCCATCGAGCAGGATTTCACCGCTGCTGGCCGAATAAAAGCCGGGCAGCAGGCTGACCAGCGTCGATTTGCCGCCGCCGGACATGCCGACAAAGGCCACCGTTTGCCCGGGAGCGATGCTCAGGTCGATGTGCCGCAGGGCCAGTTCCTGGTGCCCGGGGTAGGCAAAGCTCACGTCCCGGAACTCGATGCGGCCTTTGCTGCGGCCAGCCAAGGGCATGCCGCCCGTGCGTTCCGGTGTCTTGTCGATCAGCTGGAAGACTTCCTCGGCGGCAGCCATGCCGCGTTGCAGGGGGCCGTTGACTTCGGCCAGCTGCTTCAGGGGCGTGAGCAGCATCAGCATGGCCGTGATGAAGGAAACAAAGCCGCCGACCGTGATCTGTCCCTGCTCCGACTGGAACAGAGCCATCACGATGACCAGGGCCACGGCGGCGGCCGTGATCACCTGCGTGATGGGCACGGTGGCGGAAAAGGTCGTGGTCATGCGCATGCTGTAGCGGCGCAATTGTTCGGCGCGCTCTTCGAAACGCGATTTTTCGTAGTCCTGGCCGCCGAAGATCTTGATTACTTGCTGCGCGCGCGTGGTTTCCTCGATGACCTGGGTCAGTTCGGCATTGACGGCCAGCGAGTCGCGGTTGAGCTTTTTCAGGCGCTTGCCCGTGGTGCGCACGACGATGGTCAGCAGGGGCAGCAGCACCAGGGTGACGAGGGTCAGCACCCAGTTCAGGTACAGCAGCCATGCCAGCAGGCCCAGCACGGTCAGCGAGGAGCGCACGATCGAGGTAAACACCTTGGTCACCATTTCAATGATCTGCTGCACTTCGAACATGATGGAATTGATGACTTTGCCCACCGTGTGCGTGTTGTAGAAGTCGATGGGCAGGTTGAGCATGCTGGCAAACATGCGGCGCCGCAATTCGTTGAGGATGCGCGTGGAGACATAGCTCATCAGGTAGCTGCTGGCAAACGTCGACGCGCCGCGCATGGCAAAGATGCCGATGACGATCAGCGGCACCAGCCAGAAGGAAAAACTCACCTTGCCGCCAAAACCATTGTCGAGCAGCAACTTGAGTGCATACGGCAGCAGCGGTTCCGTGGCCGCCGTGACGACCATCGCCAGCAGGGCCAGGGCCAGGTGTTTCTTGTAGGGCGCGTGCAGTGCGGTGAGGCGCTTCAGGTCGGGCGTGAGCATCGGTAAGGTTCCTTGCAGGGGACGGCAAAAACGGTCGGGCGGAAATCGAGCTCAGGCGGTTTGCTCCTGCCGGCGCAGCATGGCCCACAGGATCACCATGGGGAAGACCAGCATGATGATGCCGATATTCAGGGTGAGCGAACTGGTCGTCAGGCCAAAAATCATGTAGCAGGAGCACAGTATCACGCCGGCCAGCGCATATGGCTGGGCTGCAGCGGCGCTGTGGCGCACGCCGCGGGCAAACAGGGTCAGCGGAACGAGGAAGAGCGCAAGCAAGGCCATTGCGCCGATGATGCCGCGCTTGACCAGGGCGTCGAGGTAGTCGTTGTGGGCATTGGTGTAGTCCTTGATGATTTTATCCATTTTGCCTTCGTCGGCCATCTCCTGCTTGGCCGCCAGATAGCCGTTGCGTCCCATGCCGAGCCAGAGATGCTCGCTCGACAGCGCCCAGGCGGTGCGCCACATTTCCATGCGCTGGCCGATGGACGTGGTCACGTTGTCGCTGTCCTGAAACTGTTTGATGTCATTGACCGCCACCGCCACACGCTGGGGCACGCGGGAGTTGGGAAGCGTGTAGGCAAGGACGAACGCCGCCAGCAGTGCGCCCAGCAGCGCGGCCAGATAGCGGGCGCCGCGGCCTTTCGAATAATGGCAGGCAAAAAGGCAGCCGCAGGCGGGTAAGACCAGCCAGCCGCTGCGGCTGCCGCTGATGACCGATCCCAGAATGCCGGCCAGGCCGCCAGCCACCAGGAGCAGGCTCCATGCCAGGCGATGGTTTTGCTCACGCGCCCAGCCCAGGCCGCACAGGGCCAGCATGCCCAGCAGCATGCTGACATTGCCATAATGGATGGCATTGCTGGTTGCCGCTTGCGGGCGGTACATTTCGAGCACGAGAAATTGCCAGGAAGCCAGAGCCGCACCGCTGATGGCGCCGATGGCCAGGCCGCTCCACCAGGCCGCGGGGCGCGGTGGATAGGCAATCAGCAGCAGCAGCACGGGCATGGCCAGCAGTGCCCGCAATGGCATGTCGAGTTCGCGCGCGGGATCGCCGTGATACAGCATGTTGGCCGTGAAAATACCGAAGTACAGCAGCAGGGTGCCCAGCAGCAGATAATCGCGGCGTTGCAGGTTCAGGCGGGGGCGTTTCCATACCAGGCACATGCTGGCAAGTAAAAGAACCAGGGCGCCCAATGAATATCCGCTGGTGACAGCCAGTGCCAATGCCGAAAAGAGAAAAACACAAACAGAGGTCAGGCCGAGCATGAATATCCTTGGTAACGCATGTCATCGCCGTTATGGCAACTGTTGCAACATAAAGTAGGCGTCATTGTAATCGAAGGTGGCTGCAAAAACGCCCCTGGGGAATTTGCTCTTCGATAACGGTATGGGCGTTCTCAAGGGGGAGAATGCAAAAAACCATGGTTTTCAGCCATGGTTTTTTTGTAAGCAATGGTAACTTGCCGTTAATTGGACGAGGCCCGCAGGCCTGTCAGGCGGATCAGGCGTTTGCCGGCACGCGGGTGGCGACGCTGGTGGCGATGGCCGCTTGCGATACGGCGGGCGCGACCCAGCTGCGCAGGCGCTCGTCGAACGGCGACGGAATCAGTTGCAACGGCGTCAGCGCGCTGGTGGTATGGCCTGGCAATGGTTCCTTGGCCAGTGCGGCGATGGCGCGCACGCAGGCCAGCTTCATCTCTTCGTTGATGGTGGTGGCGCCCACGTCGAGCGCGCCGCGGAAGATGTACGGGAAGCACAGCACGTTATTGATCTGGTTCGGGTAGTCGGAACGGCCCGTGGCCACGATGGCGTCGTCGCGCACGGCATGCACCTTCTCGGGAGCGATTTCCGGATGCGGATTGGCCAGGGCGAAGATCAAGGGCTTGGCGGCCATCGATTCGACCATCTGCGCGCTGACCACGCCGCCCTTCGAGACGCCGATGAAGATGTCGGCGCCGACCATGGCGTCGGCCAGGTCGCGGTCGCTGGTGTCGTTCGCGTAGCGCGCCTTGTTCTCTTCCATGTTGGCGTCGCGGCCCGGGTAGATCACGCCCTGGCTGTCGCAGACTTTCAGCAGCGACTTGTTCAGGCCCAGCGAGACGAGCAGGTCCAGGCAGGCGATCGAGGCCGCGCCGGCGCCCGAGACGGCCACCTTGACGTTGCCGATGTCCTTGCCCACCAGTTCCAGGCCGTTCAGGATGCCGGCCGCGACGATGATGGCCGTGCCGTGCTGGTCGTCGTGGAAGACGGGAATGTTCATGCGCTTGCGCAATTGCTGCTCGATATAGAAGCAGTCGGGGGCCTTGATGTCTTCCAGGTTGATGCCGCCGAAGGTCGGTTCCATGCGCACCACGGTGTCGATGAACAGGTCGGGATCGTTCTCGGCCAGTTCGATGTCGAACACGTCGACGTCGGCAAATTGCTTGAACAGGCAAGCCTTGCCTTCCATCACCGGTTTGCTGGCCAGCGGGCCGATATCGCCCAGGCCCAGCACGGCCGTGCCATTGGTGATCACGGCCACCAGGTTGCTGCGCGAAGTGTAGGTGCCGGCCGTGCGCGGATCTTCCACGATGGCTTCGCAGGCGAAGGCCACGCCCGGCGAATACGCCAGGGTCAGGGCGCGGGCGTCGCCCAGCGGTTTGGTTGGCGTGACGGAAATCTTGCCTGCGCGGGGTTCCGCGTGATAGGCGAGGGCGGCTTCTTTCAGGTTGAAGGTTTCGCCGTTCTGGTCGGCGTGCTTGCTGTGGGAAGTAGACATAGGAATTCTGGGAAGGGCCGATAGAGCCCGAGTGGTCAATCCGAGCCATGGTATGCAAGCGTTTGCACGCTGTCAAGGCTCGTTTGTGGCGAAGTCGATCAAAACCGCTTTGGCTGAGGGCTTTATTTCAATGCAAGCGTTTGCTCGGTTTTTGACGGAAGGGGGAATTTTTGCGATAAAATCACTGTATTGCGATCCGGGAAGCCCATGACAAACAAGAACCCCACCTTAAGCGACGTTGCACGGGCCAGCGGTGTGCACTTTTCCACCGTCTCGCGCGTGATGAACCCGGAAACGCGGCAGATGGTCAGCGCCGAGGTGGCCGCGCGCGTGCTGGCCGAGGCCAGCCGGCTCGGCTATCGTCCCAACCGCGCCGCCTCCACCCTGGTCACGCGCAAGTCGCGCATCATCGGCGTGGTCTTGCCCGACATTACCAACGCCGTGTTCCCGCCGATCCTGCTGGGCATCGAGGAAGGCTTGCGCAAGCATGGCTATCTGGCCATCGTCGCCAATGTGGGCGCCGACGAGGAAGAGCAGCTGTTCGTCATCAACCGGCTGCTGGGGCAGCAGGTCGATGGCCTGATCCTGGCCACGGCGCGCCGCCACGATCCCGTCATCAAGATGTGCATCGACCAGAATGTGCCCGTCGTCACCGTCAACCGCAGCGACGAGACGGGCGTCGCTTCCTGCGTGGTCAGCGACGACGTGGTGGGCATGCGCCTGGCCGTGGAGCACTTGCTGGCGCAGGGGCACCGCCATATCGCCCACATCGCGGGACCGGAAAACCTGTCCACGGGCCACGTGCGCCGCCTGGGCTTCCTGGCCGCCATCCAGGCCAGCGAACTCGATCCGTCGCAGGCCTTCGTCTTCGAGAGCAGCGGCTACTCGCGCGAATGCGGCAAGGCCGCCCTGCTGGAACTGCTGCGCCAGTCGCCGCAGACGACGGCCGTGGTGACGGGCAGCGACCTGGTGGCCCTCGGCTGCTACGACGCCATCCGCGAACTGGGCTTGAGCTGTCCCGAAGATATTTCCGTGGTGGGCCACAACGACATGCCGTACATGGACATGATCCGCCCGCCCCTGACCACCATCCGCATCCGCCACCACGGCATCGGCACGGAAGCGGCCCGGCTGATCCTGCAGACCATCGACTCGCCCGATTCCTCGGTGCTCGACGTGCGCCTGAAACCGGAACTGGTGGTGCGCGAATCGACTGCCGCTCCCCGGGGCTGATGCAACGCCGGTGGCCGCGCCGCAGCAAGGTGGTACACTGGCGCCCCTCAACGTATTTTGCCCCTCGATCGCCATGACCAAAACCAACACGCCTTCCCCCAAACGCCGCGAAGAGGGCGCCGTCAAGCTGACCGTCAATCCTTTCCTCGACGCCGAGTTTTACGCGCGCATGCGCGACTACACGGAGCGCGATGCGGCCATCATCAAGGAACTGAAGGCGATCGCCGAGATCCGCGCCGGCAACAAGCAGCCCGACCCCCGCCTGGCGCCGTCGTTGCAGGCATTGCGCGATACCGTCAAGAAGGGCCTGACGTTTGGCGAAATGCTGGACCGCATTGCGGCCGGCAAGGAAAAAGGCCTGTGGGAACCGTGGATGACGACTTTCGGCATCGAGATCCGCGCCGTCAACTACGGCGCCGGCCCGCGCAACGCCTGCCTGGTGCTGGACCTGGCCGCGAATGCCCCTGCGCACGCCATGTTCGCCAAGGCGGGCGTCCAGAACTGGCGCAGCCTGGCGGCAGACGATTGCTCCGTCGTGCGCTCGGAAAAGGCCACGGAAACCACACCCTTGAAAGTGTATGCCGTGTTTTACCTGGATCCGCTGCCAGCCTGAACCAGCAGCACCGCCGCCAGCCCCACCAGCATCACGCCCGATAGCCGTTCCAGCGACGGCAGCGCACGCGCAAAGCGCTGGCGCAGGGCGGCGCTGCCAATCGCCAGCGCCACCGCCATATCCCACGCCAGCACGGCAAAGACCATCCACGCGCCATACGCCGCCATCGTGCCGGGACGCGTCTGCCGGCCGGCCAGCACGGTGGCCAGGCTGACATAGAACAGCGCATTCTTCGGATTCAGGATGGCGGAGACAAAGCCCATCACCAGGCCGCCGCGCCAGTGCGCCTTGCCCGTGGCGGGTGCCGGGGCCAGGCTGCTTTTTCCTGCATGGCGCAGGAACAGCCAGCCCAGGTAAAACAGGTAGGCGCAGCCGGCCAGCTGCACCACAAGAAATGCTTTACTGCCCGCCTGCAGCACCGACAAGCCGCCAAACGCCGCCGCGATAAATACGCCATTGGCCAGCGCAATGCCGATGCACGCGCCCGTGGCGCCGCGCCAGCCATGGGCCAGGGAGCTGCGGGCAATGAGGAAAAAATCGGGACCGGGAGACAGCAAGGCCAGGAAATGGGCACCGGCGATGAGTAGAAAGTCCTGCATGACTAGGCGGCTCCGGCAACGATGGAGCGGCCAGTATGGCGATGGACCGACGGCGCGTATTGAAGAAAATTGCGCGCTCCGGCCTAGTTGCGGTAGCGTCCCGGCGTGATGCCCGCATGGGCCTTGAAGACGCGCTGGAAATGGCTCTGGTCGGCAAAGCCCAGCTCATGGGCCAACTGTGCGAGGGCCGTGCCTGCCTGCAGGCTGCCGCGCGCGCGGTTGATGCTGGCATTGAGCTGGTACGCGTGCGGCGTCATGCCGGTGGCGGCGCGAAAAGCGCGGATCAGCTGATAGCGGCTCAATCCCGCCGACTGCGCCAGTTGCGCCAGGCTGGCCAGCGGCTGCGCTTCCAGCGTGTCCAGCACGGGCGCCAGCCGTTGCGGTACGGGCTGGCGTGCCGAAGGCAGCACGTCTGTGCTGGCGCAGGCGCAATCGGCCAGAAACGCCAGCAGCGCAACATCCTTCTCGTGCGCACTGCCTGCTGAAAACAGCAACGCGTTCATCGCGCAGAACTGCGCATACAGCAGCGGACAATCGAGCACGCGCGCCGTCCCGCCATCGAGCGCCGGCGCGCGTGCGCGCAGCCACTGCGCATCGAGATGCAGCATCTGGTAGCCCCAGGCCATGCCGGGCAGGGGATTGCAGGCGTGCACGCAGCCGGCCGGCACCAGCACCAGGCTGCCGGCACGCAGCGCGCTCTGGCGGCCGTGGCTGCCCGTGAAGACGCTGCCGCCCGCATCGACGGCGCCGATGGAAAACGTGGGATGGCTATGGGGCTTGTAGCAAGCCCGGCTGTGACAGGCGCGCCGGCTTTCCACGTGGGGGAGCAAGGGGTCGCGCCAGAAGGCGGTGTCGCCGGGCATGGCTACATCAGGATCACGTCGTATTGTTTTTTTAATGTCTAGCATCATCCATTGGGGTCTATGTTTTAAGTGTAAGTATTTGATTTAATTGAATTTTTGTCTTGATTCATCTATTGACGTCTATCAACGTTGCTAATATTATGTGTAGCTAATTGCGTAGCTACACATAATGGATGGAATATGACACTAAAAATCAGGAAGCGAGATGGTCTCGATGCCATGCAGTTGCAACACTGGCTCAGAGCCGTTGAAAATGATGAGGCACCGACCGTACGCGATCCTGAAACCCAGGAAGTTACAGTGCTTCCTGTGCCTTTGGCAAGGTCTGACGGAGATGGTTTGACTTTTACCCTCTCCAAAAGTGGCACGGCCTCATGGATCTTGCGTTATCGATATGGTGGGAGGGTTCGAGAACTTACTCTTGGTAACTATCCTGATCTCGGCTTGGCCGCCGCAAGGAAGATTGCCAGGGAAAAGCGTGTGGAAATAGATCGGGGTGGTGACCCGGCGGCGGATAAGCGTCGCGCCGTTTCCATGACCTTGAAGGACTGGACAGTTCGCCGCTTAATAGAAGACTATCGCGACAAAATCTTGGCAGATCTCGGCAAGAGTACGCAAAGCGGCTATGGACGGAATTTGCTCAGGATAGAAAACCGTTTGGGAGCTCTGGCAGTATCTCAGGTTTCATCAATGGACATAGTTGAGCTGATCGAATACGTTGACGCCCCTTGGAATGAGTCGCGCATGCTTTTGTCGACGGCCAGGATGCTGTTCAGGCACGCCGCGGGTAGAAAGCTGGTGCCGGCAAATCCATGTGCCGGTATCGAACTAGCAGCCTTACTCGGGCGACGCCCGCCGGTTCGACTCAGGTTGATGCTCTCCGAAGCTGAATTGAAGATACTTTTTAGTGCGGAAATGAATCGTGAAAATTGCCTGGCAGTCAGATTGTTGCTAGGAACAGCTGTACGTTCAGACGAACTCCGCAATGCTCAATGGGAGCAGTTTGATTTTGCTGCCTCGGTGTGGAGTGTACCGTCAACAAAGACAGGGCCAGGGATGCAAATTCCATTGTCGGAACCTGTTGTGAACTGGCTGAAAGAACTCAAGACATTGAGTGGTGATTCGGCATACATCCTGCCCAGCAGAGCCGAACGGCGCAAAGCCAAGTTTGGTGGTGATGCCCCGATCAATCCCAACACGATTGGAGCTGCGATCGAGTTCTGGATTACTGAACATAAGCCCGCAATCAGGCGGTTTACTCCCCATGATCTGCGCTCGACGGCGAAAAGTCACATGCGCGCGTTGGGTATCGGGCGCGATATCACTGAGATGTGCCTCAATCACAAGCTTCCTGGCATCGAAGGAATTTATGATGTCCATACTTATTTCTCCGAGCGTAGAGAAGCGCTTGCCATCTGGGGAGCATATCTACAACGCCTCGAATTGCCCCAAAGCTAGATTTGGAAAATCCCGCGCTGTATGCCATTGCTCGTCGTTGGTGATGCAAAGTGACACATGACGCGCGTTATGCGCTTGTCTGGCCGTTTAAGCGGTTCTCTGGCATGTTACGCACGAATGCTCAGCTGCTGTTCGCCGATATACATAGCAAATTTCCTTCTGAATGGTTAGAACAGCAGCGAAGGCGGCAAAGTTATTTACTTTATTATTAATATTGTCTTTGTGGTAAAATTTTGATGTTGAGTTCAAACTGTGCACCGTTCATTGTGCAGAACTCGATTCATCGCGCAGCGCCGCAAGTCTGAGCAAGTCGCCTCCGAAGCAAGGACGGCGGATCGATGCTTCAGCATTCCCCCTATGTCATTACAGCCTGATCTTGGTCGCCGCTTGTTCGGGCAGGCGTTGCTGCGCGCTTCTTTTATCATTTCAAGGAACAAATATGACCACCGTACCAATCCTCCCAAATGTAGTGACTTCCAGCGCCGCAGGCTTCCAACCAGCATTCAAACATGTTGGCACCAAGGATCGTCACGCGTATGCATTCGCATCGATTGCGATTATCGCCTCCACAACGATTGAGGATGTCTTCAAAAAGGCAGAGGAGCTTGGCATGCCTGCAACTGGGCCGTATAGCCACTGGATCGATGCCGATTTTCTCGCGAGTATCTTCGCAAAGTATGGTTGGGTAGCAACAGTGTGGAAAGAGTGCACCGGCCCAGCAACCCTGCCGGATCTCTGCATGGCCCTGGTCGACTATGACACCGATTGGGAGATGGGTCGCTTTGTTGTCGTCCATAAGGCCAAGGGCAGTCACGACGGGAAGTTTGTCACCTACGCAATTGACCCTGCGGCAGCAGATGTGAAGTTGCACGTCCGTACTGATCTCGATGTGTTACTGCCTGCTTGGTATATCGGCGTGCATCCGATGGGAAAGATCGCTTCATCGACGAAGAAGTGAGATGGCGCGCGTCTATGTGTAGGTAAAGGGATCGACTTTATCTTCTATTCCTGAGGCGGTGAGGGAGACAGCAACTCTGCCATGGACACACCAAGAGCGCGTGCGATGCGCTCGATATTGCAGATTGAAATGTTTCTCTCGCCGCGTTCAACGGAAGAAATGTAATTCTTGTGCAGCTCGGCATACTCCGCGACCTTCTCTTGGGTCAGAGATTTGGCGAGGCGTATGCGTCTCATGTTGGCGGCGAACAGCAGCTGCGCATCGCATTTTTGGTATTGGAGGCTTGTCACAGGCGCAAGCATCCATTTTTTCGATAGCTAACTCCACCCACTTTGAGTTTGCTTAAAATAATTTCCATGAGACAATAAGTAAACTCAAAGTGTTATTTCATTGATTGGCTATTCTTGTATTCCTCATTAAGGAGATTCAATTGGCAGCAAAAAAGAAGGACGATAGCGATTTGTACATCGCATTGAGCATGATCGTTTTCATTCCGTTTCTTGTCTTCGCGTGGAGACACTACAGCCGGTTAAAAAGGAAGTTTGCTGCGAACGCTTCATCGCAGCGGATTTTCGATACCGAAAGTCTTTGGTATCCACTGGGTGTTGGGGGCGTTCTCACGATCGTGTCGGCTTACTTGATTCTTGCGCTCGTACAGGGGCCTTGGTACCTCAGCATCGTCGTGGCACCATGCCTTGCCCTCCTGTTCTTATACTTGGGCCGACAGGTTGCTTGCTGGCTCGCCGCAACGTATTTCGGTGTTCTAGTCGACCCCTTGCAGGACAGAGTTGTGCTTCCATGCGATATGGCCAGCTATGGGGTTACCGACTATCTGAGCTTTCGCATCTTGAGAGATATGGGAACTGTAGACAGTGTTCCCCTGTCCGCAATTACAAAGATCACCCGCGAGGCCGGTAAAAGCCTGTACGTACACGGCACATTCGGTTCGCGGGCGATGACTTTCACCAACAAGCAAAAGCGGGACGAATGCATCGCTGCTATCGAATCGGCATCCCGTCGCTCAATCAGGGCAGGTGGGTTTGAGTAGCTAGGTGCGAGTCGCCAGCCGTTTTCAACATTATCTATGAGGAGCATTATGCAACTGAACGCGACAAAGGACCGGCTAAGTTGCCGGAAAATTCTATTTTTGCCCACCATGCATGAAGTCTTTAGAGGGGCGATTATTCTTAGTTCTGCCTGCATACTTTCAGCATGCGGCCAGCCGAAGCCAGGTGCTTCGGATATAGAGCCGTATGTAATGGCAGAGCTGTCGAACTGCCCATTATGGTCAGTAAGCGATGTTCGCAAGTTGGATGGAATTGCAACCGAGGATTCCTATCAGGTCGATTTTTCAGCCAAATTAACTCTAAAAGCAACGCCAGAGGAAACATCGAGTGCGTTTATGGCTCATGAACGAGACACGGCCTATCTAGGCTGCCATTTCGTTATTGCGCAATTGGTGGATGTGCGCATCCGAGGCTTACCAACGAAAAAGTATGATATCTCTGGTGCTGGTGAGCTAGTCAAATCAGAGAGCGGCTGGCGGTTAAGGGGCGAGCTGGTGCAGTTAGCATTTAGTCGGGATGCTGCTGAATGGGCTGCAGTTAGTGAAGGTACCAACCGTCCCGAACTTAAATCTTCCACTGCTGCAGTAACGCCGCCTGCGCGAAGTGAGCAAAAGGGCAATGATCAAGACGCTTCAACTCAGGTCTCTCCTTGCGTAGAGGCAAAAATGGTGGCTTGGGACAAACAGCACTCCAGCGAAGTTGAGCAGGCTGCCGCAGCCGCTACAGCCGCTGGGGAAGAGTTTCGCTCCAGTGCTGGGATGGAAGAGCTTGTGCGGAATGAGGCCATAGCTGCTGCCACCTCTACATGCAAGTAGTCTCATTGCATTTGTCAGTCCCCGCAGTTCCCTTCCAGTAACAGCATCTTTACGTCAATTGATGCCTTCAATTAGTTTGCAAGCAGGTCAAAAACTACTCTGACCTGCTGTTCCCTATCCTCAAATCAGCAAAACCGTGCATCTCTCTTCTGTCGAGGCTGCGGTGTACGCACGTGCGTAATTTCTTACCATCAAAGGTTGACATGAAAAATTTTTACAATAGCCGTTGGTTGCCCGGCAATACAGGGCAGGCAGTGACACATGATTTTCCTAAATTTGCTCTAGGTGCTACCGTGGCTACGCCAGGGGCTTTGGATTTACTTGATCAAGCTGGAGTGAATGCATCCGACTACCTGACCAGACATCGTCACGGTGACTTTGGATCTATCTGCGCGGAGGATGCGCAATCGAACCTTGATGCGATCACACATGGACTGCGTGTGTTCTCAGCCTACGATATCGGCAAAGCTCGTCTGTGGGTAATCACCGAGGCAGACCGGTCGGTCACCACTTTGTTGCTGCCCAGTGAGTACTGAAATACGCGTATTTCAGTTGGGCGTCGGCCAATAGACCAGGCTGATCGTTCAAAAACCGATTACTTCAGATCGTTGATCTGTCAATCTGCATATCCCAGGCACTAGCTGCCACACCGTCATTTTACTTACTTCCGCTGTAACCGTTTGAATTCTCCTGCACCAATAGGTGTCGTGCATGGAAAATTGATCCGGTTGCAGCGCTTCCCTTCAGCGCAGCTTCCCGGTAGAGCGCATCGAAAGCAACTATGAAAACTTCAAGCAAGATCCCCACGAATTCATCGAAATCCGCCCACGCCGTGCCACCGATCATTACGCCTCAGGGGGTGCCATCAGCGCTAGTGGCTAGCTACTCAGCAGCGGCTCAGTCAAACGCCACCACGCGGGCCTACGATGCGGACATCCGCCACTTCAAACAATATGGTGGAACGATACCCGCAAGCGCCGCGATGGTCGCTGAATATTTAGCAAGCTTTGCCGGTACCTTGGCGGTCGCGACGCTGCAACATCGCCTCATCGCTACCCACAGGGCGCATGCTGATAAAGGCTTGGATTCGCCGATGAAGGATCACCTCGTCAAGCGGACAATGCAGGGGATTCGCCGGACGCTCGGCATAAAGCAGCGCCGCGTAACAGCCCTCGTTAAGGACGACCTGCTAGAAATGATGGTGCATATCGATCAGCAGGCGCCGATGAAGGCTGCACGCGACAAGGCGCTTCTGCTTATAGGATTTGCCGGCGCGTTCAGGCGTTCTGAACTGGTTGCTCTGCAATACGAGGATATGACGCAATTCGATGCTGGAGTGGAGTTGCTGATTCGGCGGTCCAAGACGGATCAAGAAGGGGCAGGGCGAACTGTGTTCATTCCGTATGCAAGAGGTAGCCGATGTCCGGTGACGGTGCTGAAGAATTGGCTTCAACTTGCTGGAATTGTCGCTGGTCCGCTGTTCAGGCCGATTAACCGACATGATCAAGTTATAAGCAGCAAGGCACTTACGCCGCAATCTGTAGCTCTGATTGTGAAGTCGTCGGTCTGCAAGATGGCCGGTGAAGAATCGGCAAAGATGGTGGCAGGGCACAGCCTACGCGCTGGTTACTGCACAGAGGCCGCGAACGTTGGACTGCAGCCTTACCAAATCCGAGAACAGACTGGCCATCGGTCGGATGTGACGCTTGCACGTTATATTCGACCGGTTGCCAAACGCAAGATTCCAAGCTTGCTCTGACTGGCCGCCCCACAGTTCGGCCTGATGTGATAAGAGGTCTATGTAGTTCACCGTTCAGTTCACCTCCTCATTGCGCCATCCTTTCGGCCAATATAGCGGGACGAGTTTCCTCTGTACGCGAAAGTGTTTTCTAAATGTTAATATTCACATTGCACATTGCAAGTGCTTTCACTGGGAACGTGTTGATGACAATGGTAACCTTCTTCAAGGACGAATCATGATCATATATTCATCAACGGGCGCTAGCGCATTGCCGGATGTTTTTACAGGCGCGGGAATGTCAAAACCCGGCAGCTCGCCTTGGACTAAAGACGTAGATAGCTGCTGCTCACTCGCCTTACGTTTTCCTTGAGGCTTATAAGAGTATTTCGCCTTATAAATATCGACATGTTTAGCTAGGGCGCCTAATCGCTCGATAACTGATGATATGTTAGCTCCGCCAGTACTCGAATAGCTCCATAAGCAAGACCATTGGTTTTCTAAACAAGATGAAATGACTTTGGCAATGGTATCCTCAACAGACGTTGAGGTTCGAGTGAAGAACTCTGAAGCAAAACGTCCATCACTGCCTTTGACGGGGATGGAGGCCTTTCCTGAGACTACTGGGTAATCGTAGCGCACTAGTGTTTCTAAGACGTGATAGTATCGACTGTATTCATCACGGGTGTATGGTGGGTCTAAGTAGACGGTGACCTGGCGTCCCTCCAAGAGAGTCTTGGCCTCTTCGAGGCTGTGCTGCCAAGGGCCATCGAGTTGTTCTACTGTGTGCACCACCTGTTCGCTTTCGGCGGCAAGACTAACTAGTCTGGCGGAGAACTCCTGAGTAATGGACATGGTGCGACGAGAAATGGTTTGGGTCACTTTTCCGTGCAGCTTTTCAGGTGAGGATGAGTCAAATCGAGGCTGCGCAAAGTGTCCACCGTAATTGTCTGCGCACGTACTGACGGCACAGATTAATGCACCAAGTGCCCACTTCTGTTCATCGGTACTTTCTAGTTGATCGATGGCAGTTCTAAGGCAATCAATTTCTGCGGACTGTCTGATTCCGAAGAACAAATTTGCGTAGTAACTTGTGAAGAGCATCGGAGGAAGAGTATGCGAATTGTTTCTTCGCAGTTCTATTTCCCTCATAAGAGTGTGGTCTTGATTGAACCTTTCAGTATTTACGCGCGGGTAATTGGAGGCCCAAGAAATAAATTCTTGTCTGTCAGCTTCGCTCAGCTCCGACATCAAAAATCTTTCTTCCTTCTCGATATCCTTTCCTACTATTTCGTAGATTCTCGAAAAATTTGGTTTGGCGAGCTCGACTACCTCTGTGACTATTTCTTTAGCGCGGGCGGCGGTCATCCCACCGCCTTGAATTAAAGCCAAATGACGGCAGAAAGATTGCGCATCCGCAGCGTAGACTTTCCATCGTTGAGAAAACGCGCCAGCAGTTGCGCCTGAGCCACACATCAAATCAAGAATTACTCCATCATGGGGATGGTAGGACTCCACAACCGCAAGGATTGCAGGGCATAGCAAAGTCTTCGCGCCCATGTAGTTTGCCGATCGTGCAAGAGTACTCGTGCGATCACGTTGTAGCGACGATTGTAAGAAGCGGGATACTTGAGTTTCAATTGCGCATAGGACGTCTGAGTCCCGGCTAAGCACATCCATTCCTTGGCCTGGTAATGCAATTCGACCTAATGAAGTCGCCGGCTGGTTAGTAGCTACTTTCTGGAGGATGCGAGGCAGCAGCTGAGTAAGAACCTCATACCCTGCGGCATCACGTCTTCTCTCATTAGTAAGCAAGAGGCCCGTTAATTTAGATAGCAAGAACTCATGATCAGAATGGAAAAGCTGAAGCGGATCCATGGACCCCGAGTCTGACGCCTGGAGACGTTGTAGTGTCTCGAATTGCTCGCTGCTTACACATGCATCATCATCTGATCCGACGGTTGCAAGCACCCCCCAGCGAATAAAAATTTCGCACAAATGCCGCTCGGGCATACTCATATTGCTTAGACGTTTCAACATAAACTAATGCCCTTGGGGGGCGACAAATGCTACAAGGACAGGGCCAAAGTCAGATTCTGTAACTTGGTAAGTGCAGTGTTCCTTGAGACAAGCAAGAGTAGCAATTGCGTACTCAAGACCAATCCCTTTGTGAAAGTTTCCTAGTACCGCACCATGAGCTGTGACGCACGACAAAAGCATGGTCCAATCATCATGAGTGAGTCCATAATGGAAAACGTAAGAGGCCAGTACTAAGTCGTAGGCCTCTTTTTCGATGGCCTGAATGGAACCCTCAATTACATCTAACCCTTTTCCTCGTGCGAGTGCGGCCATTTTGGGGCAAAAATCGAAACCTTTTAGTACGGATACTTGACTTCCGATTTTTGTCTGGGTAATGAGGCCAGTGCCGCAGCCAAAGTCTAGTACTCGATCCGGGGTACGATGGAGCAGTTCTTTGGCAAGTGCATACAAATGCTCGTAGCAATGAAAATTATGTTCGGGCGTAACTATCGAATCATAATTGCTTGAGATAGCAGAGAACAGAGACCGCACCAGCATTTTTCGAGTGTCATCTGAAGTGCGACTTGGCAGCCAGAAATTTTCAAAAATGCGGACGTATTCTTGTCCGTGCAAATCGCTTTCAATTTGTTCGTTTTCGCGATCAAAAGACTCTTTGGATCGGTAAATAGAAGCAGCACCTAGTCTTTCGGCAGGAGCGGGGAAATAGTGTAGAAGCGACTTTGGCAAAACCATTTCGCTTGGAAGTATCAGGAAGCGCGGGCAAAAATTAGACACTTGCAGCATCCGCGATTCGTTTTGCAATACGCTTGTGGAACTCATCAACGCGCATGTGGAGGCTAAGCGCCAAGTATGTCAGCCGCCCCGCTGTAATACGTTGCGATATCCCATGCTGCGACTGCAGTTTGCTTCTTACCGCTTCAATAATTTGTTCTACCAACTTGATAGAACCATACAAGCTGTACGGTAACCCGACTAAAGCTTCAACCGTACGCCAGACGAAGGAAAACTCAATGCTGCACGTGCCTGCGTTGTGACGCGGCGCCGCCCAGACGCTAACTAAACCCAGCGGCCGAAGTTCATCGCTCTTCACCACGTTTTTGACAATGAGAATCGCCCGCCGAGTTGATTTGTCACTACTCTCTGGACTGCAGTATCCGACGAGTTGTTTGATAAATGCGTCGTATTGATTGTCTTCATGGAAGTAGGACGAAATGACGCCCTTCCGACTTAGCAGAACATGTTGTGCGTATTCCTTAAAGGCTGGCTCCTGCTCAGACCAATAATCCGGTATGGGATAAAGGGTCGGCGTATCGAGAACCAGTTTGAATCCAACGATCTCGCGTAAGGGTTGAGAGGCGTCATCGTAGGTCATGTTTGCGCCTTCGTTTGTACGCATGATTTCGATGATGGCGGGGTAGGCTTGCGAAGCGGTCTCTGACTTCACGCCATCTAGCGCGCCTAGACCGAGAGACCCCACGTCTAAGGTCCGTTTCAGTTTGGGAGCTATTTCGTGCTTTACGCTTTTCTCCTCTGCAGTCCAAACATTCAGCTTTAATGTAGAGGAGTAGAGATGTTCCAGAATATTCTGCGCGTCATTTTCATATTTGATCGTGTCAGCCCGTACTAATCGCTCCAAACAATTTGAAACGATTTCATGCTTCAGCGCACTGATGGCCGCGAGCTCATCAATGTTCAATGAGACTTCACCTTTAATACGGCTCGTCGTTTCCGGCGCATTCGCTGGGTCGCCAATGACCAACAGCGTATTGAAGCTCAAGTTTGCACCGACCGCCGAAATAATGTTTGCGACGCCCGCTTGCCAAAAGTCAGGAAGGCCGCCACCAATCTTCGGACGATCATCGACAACAACTACTTCACTAAATAGAAATCGCGGTAACGGGCGGCCGCTAGGGGAGCAGATACGAGTCTGGAATCCAACTTGAAATGCCACGGTCGCAGAAATTCCCTGGCAGGGCACACCACTGACGGCAACAGGAACTCCTAAGTCGAACTTTATGGCTGCGTCAGAGCTCGTACCCCATATCACAATGTCATCCATCAAAATCGCGGTCGCTGCCTCTTCCGCGTGATAGTGAAGGGAGAAGTGTGGAAGCTGCGACAACTCTCCGATAATCAATGATTCTGCGGCGACGCGTGCCAGGCCATGGTGCACGGCGATTGCGATCTCTAGATTTGAAAGTTCAGACGTGATGCACTCATCACCAAAGAGATTTTCTTCGTACGAAGTTGGAACCGTACGTAGGCTAAGCCACGAAATAAAGTGATCAATCTTGGCAGCGATGTCTTTGTCGATCACGCAGTCCGAAACGCACGAGGCTGCCTTGTCACTAATTATGTTTAGAATCACATTTGCAAACGGGGCAGGACTGTTCTGACACGCACGAGATAGAACGGTTCCGAGTTTAGCGTAGGTAGCCGGGTCCAGGTTCGCTGCATGTGTCGAGTTATTCGATGCAATCGAAACGCTTCCGCGTTGCCGTTTATCGCCTGTCTCATCTTTAGTGACGATTTCCGCTTGTTTTATGGCGTCATCGATATCGTCCAAAGAATACGGATCAGCTATCGTCGCGATGCCAGCTGTCATGCCTACAGTAAGATTCTGGATACCGAAGGACTTCTCAGCAATCGCTATACTTAATTGGTTCAGCAAATTGAGTAACTGCGGCAACGGAGCTCCTGCTACAAGCAGTGAGAATTCATCACCTCCATTACGGAAGCCAAAAATTTGAGCTTTGTCAGCGATTCTTTGAACGCACGCCCCCACGTAGGCGAGTACCATGTCTCCGCCTTCGTGATGAAGTTCTGTATTGATTTGCTTGAATTTGTCTAAGTCGAAATAAACCGCGTAGACAGGAGTCGCTGGATACTGCTTAGACAGCCGGGTCAATGCGCGAGGCAATCGCACGCGTACCGCCGTAGACTTCAAATCTAGTAATCCAAGGTTTCGTTCACGAACTTCAGGAAGCCATGTGGCTCGAAAAAAATCTACAACTTTGTCATACCAGTGTTTTGACGCGACCGCGCGTCCATCTTTAGGCCATGCATGAATCGACAAGCGGGCACTGATACCGTCTTCGGTCGAAAGGGGATCCTCATGTACCGGTGGTTCGGCACCTTCACAAATACCAGTCTTCGGCAGGACGTACACAACCTCGCGTTGCTTAATCGTTGCGTCGATCCCTTGAAGTGGCGAACTGTCTACCTCGCACAGGTCTTCGATGAGTCGCTGAATTTCCTTGGTCGTGAAAATTTCTTCACCTGCGCGTTTGATTACTTTGTCAATCGCGTTGTGCCACGCGGTCAATTGGTCTTGTTGGGTCATTCCTAACTCCGGGTTTTATGTAGTCGTTTTGCGCGGCGAACTAAATCGAGAACTTCAATCGCTGCGCGCTCCGCACCAAAACGCGATGCATAGTTGCTGGCGGCGACAGCGGCGGGAGAGGCACCTTCGACCGAAACACCAATACCAGCCCACCTAAGGAGTTCTGCGTCGTTATCGTTATCTCCGACGGCCAAAACATCGGATTGATCAAGTTTTAGACTGCGACAGAGATCCTCCATAGCTGCCGCTTTTGAAGAGCTTATAGGGCGAACCTCGATATAACGACTTCCACTGGAGGTAAGCGAAATCCCATCGATCATCAGAAGCGAGGACTTGAGTCTCGCCGGATCTACCGTTGGCGGCAGTAAAATGAGCATTGCGGTTGCAGGCGCCTCTAAAGAGTTTGTAGTCAAATTGACAGTGGGCATTCCGTTGTATTCCCGAGCAGGAATTTCCGCATTGCCTGAATACCAGACTGTTTCCCATGACTCGATACCATCCCTAAGTTGCATATCAGGGACGTTGACTGTGTAAGTGAATATTTCGGCGTTTTCAGCCTGAGCCGCATGTAAGACCGCGTTTGCAGCTTGGGTGTCGATTTGTCGATGCGCTACTACTTTACCGAGGCCTGGCTGGATGACAAGACTGCCGTTGTAGAGAATAATAGGCATTGTCCCCAAGTCTCCTAACGCCTGAAGCGTATGTTGTGCACCCTTGAGCGTACGGCCGGTCGCCAATGTGATGCGAACACCGAAGCGTTTAGCCGACCCCTGCAAAAACCTAATCCGATCACCGGGCGCTTCATCCGGGGCCTTCAGTAGCGTGCCGTCCAGATCGAACGCGATAAGCTGAACGCGACTGAAAAGCTCAAGATCGTCAAGCGTGGCAAAGTGATCTGGAAGAGGATCGGGTAGCTGCTGAGACGACAAAGACATGGTGGTTAATTGTTCGAGCAATTTTATGAGTGGTGTAGCCTAGGGCTGGAAGGGTGAGTTCTTGGACGGTGCCAAAATGACGAAGACTATCTCTCATGGTTGTTAAGGGAATCAACGCTCCATCACAATAATGCACGATTAACCATTTCCAGCCAATATTTGATGCGAGTTTTTCGAGGTAGCCCATAGTCATTCCATCACGTATGCTCGATGCTCCCGGACGAACCCCAACGGGCATGCCTGAGGCACGCTCTGGATTGGTTTTTGGGCGCTGCAGCAACGACATTGACTCAGGTAAGTGATAGTAGCTCGCATAATTCCTTTCATTATAGGGTGGATCTAGATACAGAACGTCAAAATTCTTTCCTTGGAGGCAACTCAGCGCATCCCCGCGCAGTGCTTTCCCAACGTATCTCCCCCCTACCACTGGAAACCATTCAAACCGGAATGGCTTCAGGGCTTTACGGTGGAACGTCTTTAGATGCGCATAGTAAGTCCCGGCTGTATTAGCCACAGAATCCATTGAATTGAGCAACGAAGTGATGAGCAATGCAGTTTCTCGGCGGGTTAAGGCTCCTGCCTCATGCCATCTTTTTATCTGATGCCAGGCACCTGCTATTGCCAATGCATTGTCGTGCGTGAAGAATTTTCGTTGCTGGGAATATTCTTGAACTATCCAGCTTCGGGGGGCCTTCGTGGTATTGAGTTGGTCTTGAATTTCTTGCATGGAGCTTAGGCCTGCCTGATCGCGGAGCTGGAGGAAGGGAAGCTTGGCTTTTCCTTCAATCCTGGCGATCTGAAACGAGTGAGGAAAATTGAGGACGTCGCACGTCGTCACACGATGTCCATGTTTGCGTAGCTCTGCACCAATTGTCCCGAGCCCACCAAAGGCGTCAGCGACAGTGCCCACGCCGATCATATCGCTGATCAGGGAAGAGATATTTGCACTGGTTGAGGACTTAGACCCAATATATCGAAACATTGATTGCTTTCTTGCTATCTATAGCTGTGTAGTACTTTTTGAGAACCACGTGGCCGTTGTAGTACCGGAGCCGGCTTATCAAAAATATAACGGCCTCTGTAGCAGCATGGCAGGTAAATTTTTCCTATGCCAATGTATCTTCGCCGCATCGCTCATGGTTAAAAATGTACATCGCCAAAATTTCGACTTTTGACGCAGTTTCGCCGAAAAAAGATGAAAAATTGTATGTGATTATCTTATAAACGCACTACAACGCCCAGTAAAATGCATTGCGATAGATATAAAAATGCAATGCCATCCATCTAGGAGTGGTAAGCGTGGAGCCAGCGCAGTCTTGAGGCGGGGCAGCGCTTGCTCGATTCAGTGGCACCAAAACTCGAAGAGATAGGCACGGATCTCGCCGCCATTGTTGAACTGAGAGAACGACCTGTCGGAACTGTTCGTATCACGGCCACGGACTACGCAGCGAATCAGTACGTCTGGCCTAAGCTTCAGTCCTTGTTAAGGCGGCATCCAGAACTTCGGGGCGAGTTCATCAACGACTACGGGCTCTCCAACATCGTCGAGCGTCGATATGACATCGGCATCCGCCTCGGCGACCAAGTCGAAAAAGATATGGTCGCCGTACGCGTCGCACCAGATGAGACGATGGCCATCGTTGCATCTCCCGAATACTTACAAGGCAGGGGCTTCCCGATGGCACCGCAGGAACTGACTATGCACAATTGCATCAACCTCCGCCTGCCGACCAAGGACACGCTCATGCCGTGGGAGTTACGCAAGGGACGCAAGCGACTCGACGTCAAGGTCGGAGGGCAGTTGGTGTTCAACAATGCCTATCAAATGCTGGACGCGGCATTGGCCGGCTGTGGCTTAGCCTACGTCCCGATGGCGCTTGCGTCGCCAGCCGTAATGGCCGGCCAATTGCAGTGGGTTTTAAAGGACTGGTTTCCTACTTTCACAGGCCACCATGCTTATTTCACGACACGGAAGCAGTCATCGCTGGCCGTGCGATTGGTCATTAACGCGCTGAAGGAAATGGCTGGTAAAGGAGCCGTTGCCCCATAGGCCGCGCTTACGCGAGAGTTGACGATATGGTGAGGACGGCCTGGTAGCCTTGGAGAACCGGCTGACGCTTTGGTAAAAAAACGGGCGGCCACTTTCCTATGAGAACAGGCGGCGGACAAGCAAATGACGGTGCTGGCGTCACGCTTACCTTTGAACTGGGCCAGGTGGCTTTGCGGGTAAATGCCCTTGCGATCCGGTGAGTGGGCAAACCATACCGCTGGCGGCGTGCTATCACCAGCTGGCCGATCATTACTAATAGACATTACGTTACAAAGTGTGTATTTTACAATGAAGAAACAATATATAGTTACCATGACCAATTAGTTATAAGTCAAGATGTCTACTTCATGTAGATTCTCTATTAGTTTTCCATCAGCCACCTTAAAGAGGCAACTGCATGAAACAAATTCAAGAGAGACTGTCTACCTATATTGACCGCCTAGAACGGCTAGGTGCAAAATTTGGTAGCGACGGAGTAATGCTATCCACAAGCATCACAAATAGAGAGTTACTTGTCGATGGAGACGATGATCGAATAACTAAAGATCCAATAATGTATCCGCTATTCCAACACAACATGTTCTATCTTGTGACAGTACCCGAAGGAACTGTTGTCACGCCTCACGCTCACGACGAGAATATCTTTCGCCTTATTGTAAAAGGTAGCTTACTTCTGAACAAGAAATATTTAATTGAGGCAGGTACGTGGTTCGCCATTAAAGCCGGATCGAAGTACGAAATCACCACCGAAAATGGTTATATTTCTTTAGCCGGTTATACTTCAAACTGCAGAACACGTCGCATGGATACCGGCCTCCACGGTGTGAAAAAGATCTCGGAAAAAACCGGCAAACAGGTCGCAAAAAAGGTACCACTAAAGACTACAAAGAAAAAGTAGTCATCAAGCTTAAGCGGATCGCCAGGTAAGTTGTATCCAGAGCTCATTTGTGGATAGCCAAAAAGCAAGCGGTATTTGCCTTTGGCTTTCTTCTCTATCGAACATTATATGCGGGTGGTATGGGAAAGATCGTTGCTATACCAGACTGGGCGGCTCCGTCGCTTCAAGGTCTTGCCTATTGGCTGGGATCACAGCATTCGCTTGGCCTCGCTGCAAACATTAGCGAAGGCGCTATAGCCTGGGAATTGATGCGGCAAGTCTTTACACATCGGATAACAGCTCGCCACCTCGAAGCAGAGGTATTTTACCGACACATTCCGGAATTTCGTAATGCAGGAGTAGCACAAAGCTCTCGTGAAAGAGCGGACCTTGTAATTTCTAAAGTGGTTCGTGCTGACCGCACAAACTCCTATGCTATCGGGAATATTGAAGCAGTGATTGAGATTAAGCATAGTAGATCACGAAAAGATCTTGTATGGCAAGATATAGACTACTTGGCCGAGCGCAGAGCCATGAATCCGTCAGTCCGCACCTTTCTAATTTATGCGTCGATCAACGAACGACCGCATGACTTCACGAACACCGACGGATCTTCTATTACGCCTCGCAATAGAAAAACACCAAATGGAAGTAAATACCGGGTTCGTCGTGTATGCCGCGCAACTAAAATAATTCCATCCAAAAACAAAAATGCCACGGGCCACTATGCTGTGCTTATTGAGGTGGCACCACCTGCAAGTGACACTGCCAATGATACCTAATAGGGGTGAAGATGCATCTGAAGAAACTTGCTATACGTAATTTCAGGCGGTTGCGAGACGATCGACCTTGCATCCGACATCTCGATTTTCGTCGGTGCGAATAACAGCGGTAAAACGTCTGTAGGAAATGCACTCCAGCTGTTTACTGGTAGTGGTCGCTTCAGCATTCACGATTTCAGTGTCGATCTTTGGCCTGTTATCAACGCCTTTGGTGAAGGCGCGAATGGAGCGTCCTTACCAACAATGGAAGTCGATCTCTGGTTTGAAATTGGTCCAAATGATGTCCATAGGGTCATCGATCTTTTGCCAAGTCTTGCTTGGGAGGGGACTTTGGTGGGGATGCGCGTTGCATATGCACCGATCGATCCGACTGCTACGCGAGCGCGCTATGCAGAAGTGCGGCAAAGGACACTCGCAGCTGTCACAAAAGGGGGAGATGGAGAGCCCTCCTTCGATCCAACGCCACGCAACTTACGTGAATACCTGCGAGATCGACTCCACGACGAGTACGAGATGCGTCATTTTGTACTCGATCCCGCTCGATTTAGCGCGAGCATGATAGCGGACGCGGGATATGCACCGACTCCATTGCAAGGGCGAGACCGGAGCGGTCGGGAAATCTTAAATGGCCTTCTCCGAATCGATTTCTTGAATGCGCAACGTCATCTGTCGGATGCTCCCGGTGGCGCGCGCGCTGAAGATCTTTCCCGAGTGCTTAGTCGCTTTTACGGAAGAAATCTTGAGAAAAAAGGTGAAGACCTAGAAGCACTGCGAGCACTTGCAGCATCAGAAGTTTCGCTCAACGAACATCTTGAGCGAGTCTTTGAACCGACGCTAAAGAGCCTGTCGAAGCTTGGCTATCCGGGACTTTCAAACCCACGCATGATGATACGTTCAGCTCTCGATCCTGCTCAACTCATGAGTGGACGCGATGGCGCGGTCGTGCACTATGCACTAGGGGCTAATGACGGGGGGACTAACCCACCGACTCTACCTGATCGATACAATGGCCTCGGCTTCAAAAACCTTATTTTCATGGTGGTTGAACTACTGGATCTTCACGCGCAATGGCTGGCGATCGAAGATAACCGTCCACCGATTCATCTGCTGTTCATTGAGGAACCAGAAGCACATCTTCACGCACAACTCCAGCAAGCTTTCATCCGTAAGGTAATGGATATCCTCGCACTAAATGCCGAGGACTTCTGTAGTGGTTTAATGTACCCGGACACCAATTTAGGCGAGAATGCTCGCCATGGAGAGGTGTTTGATGAGCAAGCAAAGACGTACGTTTTCCCCCGAGTTCAAACAGCAGGCAGCATGCTTGGTGCTGGATCAAGGATACAGCCACGTGGAGGCAAGCCGGTCGGTTGGCATCGGCGAATCGGTGCTGCGCCGCTGGGTGCAGCAGCTGCAGTTGGAGCGGCAAGGCATCACGCCGCAAAGCAAGGCAATGACGCCAGATCAGCAGCGAATACAGGAACTCGAAGCACGTATTGAGCGTCTCGAGCGGGAGAAGTCCATTTTAAAAAAGGCTACCGCGCTCTTGATGTCGGAAGGGATAGAACGTACGAGGTAATCGATCAGATTTGTGGTGACGAATCAATCGAGTTGATCTGCGCGGTGTTCGACGTAGCGCGGTCATGCCTGTATGCGCATCGGGAGCGCGCCCGGCACATTGATGTTGAGCGCATGGCATTGCGTAGCCGCGTGCACGAGCTGTTCGTCGAGAGTCGCAGTTCGGCGGGAAGCCGCAGCATCATGAGCATGATGCGCGAGGAAGGCGCGGCAATTGGCCGCTTCAAAGTTAGTCGTTTGATGGAAGAGTTAGGGCTGGTCTGCAAACAACCGGCAGGCACGCCTATAAGCAGGCCACAGTGGAGCGGATCGACATTCCGAATCACCTCAACCGAGAGTTCACGGTGGAAGCGCCAAATCGGGCCTGGTGCGGCGATATCACATATATTTGGGCGCAGGGGCGATGGTATTACCTGGCTGTGGTGTTGGATCTGTTCGCTCGCCGAGCAGTGGGCTGGGCATTCTCGCTACGACCCGACGCCGACCTTGTTGTGCAAGCGCTGGAAATGGCTTACGAGCAGCGAGGTCGACCGCAGGGGCTGCTGTTTCATTCGGATCAAGGTAGCCAGGGCGGATTCAACCGGTCCTCGCAACACTAGATTGTTGAACAAATTGTAGATATTCGTCCAGTACTTCTGCCGGCGACTTCCAACCAAGCGTTTTCCGGGGTCTGGAATTCAGCGCATTAGCAACGG
>NZ_WFLL01000130.1:0-535 GCF_009208755.1 Janthinobacterium sp. FT14W
ACGTGCCGCTCGATCCGGACTACCCGCAGGAGCGGCTCGCATACATGCTGCAAGATACGCAGGCGAAAGTGATCCTGACACAGGCCACTTTCAAGGAGCAGTTGCGCGAGCTCACCGGTCCCGATACGATCCTGATCGCCGTGGACGGGGACTGGGAGGCGATTGCGGCACACGCGCAGGCGGCGCGGCGCGACGGCATCGACGTGCGGTCCCTGGCCCGGCCCGACAGCCTGGCCTACGTGATCTACACCTCAGGCTCGACCGGCCGCCCGAAAGGCGTGATGGTCGAGCACCGCGCGATCATGAACCGCATTTCATGGGCCCAGAAGCAATACCAGCTCGACGAACACGACATCTATCTGCAAAAGACGCCGTACAGCTTCGATGTATCGGTCCCGGAGTTCTTCTGGCCGCTCATGAGCGGCGCCTGCGTGCTGCTGGCGCGCCCGGGCGGCCACATGGATGTGGAATATCTCCAGCACCTGATCAACAGCGCCGGCGTCACCACGCTGCACTACGTGCCGTCGATGCTGCG
>NZ_WFLL01000131.1:0-532 GCF_009208755.1 Janthinobacterium sp. FT14W
CCGCCGTGATGCGGTTATCGCCCTGCGCCACGATCACGCCCGTATTGCTCAAGGTGCCCGTGACCTGCAGGCGCTGATTGCCGGCCGCGTACAGGCTGCCGCTGTTGCCCACCACACCAGCCTGCGTGTCCAGGTTGCCGCCGGCAAACACGCTGCCCGTGTTGTGCAATGCCTGCAGTTGCAAGCTGGCATTGCCGTGCTGCGCCTGCACCTTGCCGCCCAGGTTATCCAGCTGCTGCGCGTTGATGCTCAAGTACTGGCCAGCGGCCACGCTGCCGGCCATGTTGTCGATCGTGCCCAGCGCGCCTATCGTCGCCTGCTGCACGGCGCTCAGCAAGCCTTGCTTATTCAGCAAGATACTAGCCGTCACGGCCAGGTCGCCATTGCTTTCGATGCGCCCGCCCGTATTGTCCAGCGTCTGCGCCACGCCCAGCGTCATGCCGCCGCTACCCGTTTGCCCGATGCCGCCGCCACGGTTGTCCAGGCTGCCCGCCTGCAGCGTCACCTGCTGCGCCACCAGGGTGGCGTCGCG
>NZ_WFLL01000132.1:0-531 GCF_009208755.1 Janthinobacterium sp. FT14W
GCAGGAACGGCTGTGGTTTCTCGACCAGCTGGAACCTGGCGGAGCCAGCTACAACTGTCCCGGCGCGGTCACCCTGCAGGGGCAGTTCGACATCGACTTGCTGGAAGCGGCGTTCCGGCAGGTCATCGCGCGCCACGAAACACTGCGTACCGTTTTTCCGGCGAAAGAGGGCCGCGCCCGGCAATCGATCATGGAAACGCTCGATTTCCGGCTGGAGCGCCACGACCTGGGCGCATACGAAGACAGCGCGGCGCGCGCGCTGCAGCTTTGCCAGGCCGAAGCGGTCAAGCCATTCGACCTGGCCGCCGGCCCCCTGATCCGCGCCATGGTGATCACACTCGCCAGCGATACACGGATACTGATGCTCAATATGCATCATATCGTCAGCGATGGCTGGTCGATCGGCGTACTGGTGCGGGAACTGGGCCTGATCATGGATGCGCAGCGCCGCGGCGAAGCGGCACGGCTGCCCGTGCTGCCTATCCAGTATCTCGACTACAGCGTGTGGCAGCGCAAGCGCCTGGAAGAAGA
>NZ_WFLL01000133.1:0-522 GCF_009208755.1 Janthinobacterium sp. FT14W
TCAAGGTCAGGGGCTTCCGCATCGAACTGGGCGAGATCGAAACCCGGCTCAATGAACACCCCGGCATCGAGGACAGCGTCGTCATCGCCAGCGGCAGCGACAGCGACAAACGCCTTGTCGCTTTCTACGTCCTCACCCAAGGCACAGCCGATGCGCCCGACGCCATGGATGCGGATACGCTGCGCGCTCACCTGCAAGCCAGGCTGCCGGCATACATGCTTCCGGCAGCCTTTGTCTGCCTACCGCGCATACCGCTCACCCCCAGCGGCAAAGCCGACCGGGGCGCCCTGGGGCGCATGGAAATCGGCATCCAGTCAGCTCATGTCCACCTGCCGCCACGCACCGACGGCGAGCGGCGCCTGGCAGCGATCTGGGAAGTGATGCTGGGCCTGGAAGAAGGCCGCGCCGGTGTACACGACAACTTCTTCGACCTGGGCGGGCACTCGCTGCTGGCCATGCAGCTGCTGTCGCGGCTGCGCAAGGAGTTTGCTATCGAATTGCCGCTCAAGGTCGTGTTTGAAA
>NZ_WFLL01000134.1:0-521 GCF_009208755.1 Janthinobacterium sp. FT14W
AGTTCCCAGCCCGCCATGCGGCGGCGCTGCACTTCCACTTCCGTGTCGTCGATGAAGTTCTGCGCGGAACGCTGCCAGCCCCGCAAGGACAGTGTCGTCTTGCGCGAGGCGTCGCGGTAGACCAGACGCGACAACTTGACTTCGCGGTTCTGGCTGGCGCCGCTGTAGTTGTAGTCCTGGCTGATGCCGGCCACGGACTGGTGATAGCGGCTGTCGCTGGCCGTGAAGGCCAGCAGCCAGTAAGCGTAGGGAATCGAATAGTGGGCCACCATGCCGCCCGTGCCGCGCGGACCGTGGCGGTTGCCGTCGACGTTCTGGTTCAGGCTCAGATAAAACAGGTCGTTCAGGGTCAGCCAGTGGTCGTACGACAGGGTCACGCTGCCCTGCAGCTTGCCCGTCGAACGCGAGCCGCCATCGTCGAGGCCCAGCGCCAGGCGGAATGGCAAGCCCTGCTTCCACTGGATCTGCAGGTCGCTCTCGCCCGGCTTCGCATTGCCGCCCTCGGCCGGCATGATCTGGAT
>NZ_WFLL01000135.1:0-509 GCF_009208755.1 Janthinobacterium sp. FT14W
CGCTGCTGCCAGGCCCACGCCCAGGCGGCCATGCCCAGCACGAGCAGGGCCACGGCCAGGCAGGCGGGCGCGCCCAAGCGCCGCAGCAGCAGTTGCGCGCGCAGGCGCAGCAGCGCGAGGTCGGTGGCCATCATGGCGCGCCCCAGTGCGCTTCGAGCTGGAAGCGCAAGGGCTTGTTCGGATCGAGCGCGTTGATTTCATGGCGCAGCAGCTGCACCCTGGCGCCAAACAGCTCCTGCTGCTTCAGTTGCGCGATGTAGGCCACCATGGCGTCGCTGCCGGTCGTCTCGGCCGTGATCTTCAGCACGCGCTTGCGCGCATCCGGCTCCAGCGCCAGCAGCGCAATACCGGGCGGCGTGGCGCTGGCCAGCGCATCCTGCACGTCGCGCCACGGCAGGTTCAATTGCAGAATGGCCGTATTCACGGCCGCCGCCTGCGCCGGCGCGATGGGCGCTTGCGGTGCCGGCGCCGGCCCCTGCGCGGCGGCCAGCACGCGCTGCTGCGCCATC
>NZ_WFLL01000136.1:0-499 GCF_009208755.1 Janthinobacterium sp. FT14W
GCGGCGCCTGCGTGCTGCTGGCGCGCCCGGGCGGCCACATGGATGTGGAATATCTCCAGCACCTGATCAACAGCGCCGGCGTCACCACGCTGCACTACGTGCCGTCGATGCTGCGCACCTTCCTCGATAGCGTGGAGGGCAGCTGCGCCAGCGTGCGGTGGATTTTCTGCAGTGGCGAAGCGCTGGACTGGCGCTCGGCCACCCATTACCGCGAGCGCTTCCCGAACGCGGCGATGTTCAATCTGTACGGCCCCACCGAAGCCGCGGTCGATGTCACGGCCTACCATTGCAGCCATCTGCCGGGCCAGTTCGTACCGATCGGCGCACCGATCAGCAATATCCAGATCCACATCCTGGACGCGCAGCAGAACATACAGCCGATTGGCGTGCCCGGCGAACTGGTCATCGCAGGGCAGGGCCTGGCCAGGGGATACCTGAACCGGCCCGACCTGACCGAGGAAAAATTTGTCGCCAATCCGTTCCGCCCCGGCGAACGCAT
>NZ_WFLL01000137.1:0-498 GCF_009208755.1 Janthinobacterium sp. FT14W
GTTCCTGCCGTGGAACTACCTCCAGCAGATCAACCCTGCCTAAACAACACGCCGCTTCCCAGCGGTGTGACGCTATCATCGGTCCGATTGAATACCCGTTCAAGACGGTAGTGGCCGGACGCTTACGTAAAGTGAGACTCTCACACCATAATAGAACCTCGAATAAACGCCCCATCAGATTTTCTAAAAGGCGTGTTGATTTGCAGCGAAATCTGACCCACTTCACCGCATAATTTGCAAACGAATCTGACCCACGTATAAGACACAATCCTGCTCACGACATTGAGCGGGGAATTGGAGTGATCGACGTGGCATTACTAGGCATTATTCGACGCTGGCACATTCGCGACCAGGTTCCCTTAAGAGAGATTGCCAGGCGATTAGGTATCTCTAGAAACACCGTCCCACGCTATCTGCGATCGGAAACCATTGAGCCAGCCTACTCTGAGCGGCGCTCTACCCGCGCCATCGACAAATACGCGTTCCAGCTTTCTGCGC
>NZ_WFLL01000138.1:0-452 GCF_009208755.1 Janthinobacterium sp. FT14W
GGGCGGATTCAACCGGTCCTCGCAACACTAGATTGTTGAACAAATTGTAGATATTCGTCCAGTACTTCTGCCGGCGACTTCCAACCAAGCGTTTTCCGGGGTCTGGAATTCAGCGCATTAGCAACGGCTTGAATCTCTTGAGCGCTCCACCGAGACAAATCTGTACCCTTTGGGAAGTACTGCCGCAGTAGGCCATTCGTATTTTCGTTTGTGCCGCGCTGCCATGGGCTATGCGGGTCGGCAAAGAATACCTTCACCCCGGACTCGACCGTGAAGCGGGCATGATCTGACAGTTCTTTGCCACGATCCCAGGTCAATGACTGCCACAAAAGGGTGGGCATGTCCGTCACGGTATTCTTGAGCGCATTAGCCATCGTGACAGCTCCATAGCCAGCCAACGCGGGGCCATTTTTCGTCCTAGGTATCAATCCGTAGCCTTCCTCGCGAGGCAG
>NZ_WFLL01000139.1:0-448 GCF_009208755.1 Janthinobacterium sp. FT14W
GCCGCGTCGCTACACTGGCCGGCCGTGACAAGAACGGACAGCGGCAAACCGTGCCCATCGACACAGACATGGATTTTGCTGGTGATGCCCCCGCGTGAACGCCCCAGCCACTCGTCAGTTATGGCCCCCTTTTTTCGGCTGCTGGCAGCGTCTTTCGCGCCCCGACAGCACTGCGCTGGGCCTTGATGTGTGTAGCGTCGAGCGCAGCACCATCCCAGTCCACCAGGCCAGCCTCGTCGGCTGCAGCCTGCATGACCCGGAGAAGTCGCTGCCAAGTGCCATTCCTCGACCAACGAACAAAGCGGTCATAGCAGGTCTGCCAAGGACCGTAGCGTGGCGGAATGTCGCGCCAAGGGGCGCCTGTGCGCAAGCGCCATAGGATGCCATTGATCACGTGCCGATGCTCGACATACACGTGACCGTGATGGGGATTGGACGGCAGATGGGG
>NZ_WFLL01000013.1:0-134186 GCF_009208755.1 Janthinobacterium sp. FT14W
CGTCGCTGGCAGGCGCCGTCCACTGGGGCGTCTCGCTCGACGCCAGTTCCGTCGGCGGCGGCGGGGGCGGCGGCCTGGGCACGGGCCGCAGTTCGGGCGGCGGTGGCGGCGGTGGCGGCACCACGGGCAGGGGCTTGGGCGGCTCGGCGATCAGGGCCATGCTGACCACCTGCGCATGCTCCGGCTTCAGCGGCACCACGCTCGCATGCGAAGTCAGCCATTCCAGCGCCACGTAATGCAGTGCGCCGATGACCGCGACAAAGATGACGGTACGGCGGCGCGGTGGCGAAAAGAATGGGTCAGGCATCATAGGCTGTAGTGTAACGCTTTCGCCCCGTTTCCTGCTTCTTGCCCGTGCTCAACTCTTGATGTTTTATGTAAGAAAATGTTGGCGACTTTGCGTCAGTTGCCAACGGATATCTGCTACGCTAAGCCTATCCATCTACCAGGAGATTTCGCATGGCAAACCCGCATATGCCCCAAATACCGGGCGCAGCAGTTGTGACCGATACGCTCGACTTCGTCAAAAACCTGTGGGGCAGCATGAGCGTGCCCGGCATGGGCATGCCCGGCATCACGGCGCCCACCATGTCGGTGGAAGAACTGGACAAGAAAATCAACGACCTGAAGGCCGTCGAAGCGTGGCTGAACCTCAATACCAGCATGCTGCGCGGCAGTATCCAGGCGCTGGAAGTGCAGCGCGGCACCATCGCCACCCTGAAATCGATGGGCGCCTCGCTGGCGGCAGCCATCACCCAGCCGGGCGCCAGCGACTCGTCGCTGTTCGAATCCGTGCCCTACGCTTCCGCGTTTTTCCAGCAAGCGGCACCTGCGCCGGAAGCAAAACCGGCCCCCGCACCTGCGCCAACGCCCGCGCCCACGCCAGCTCCCGCTGCGGCGGCGCCCGGCGATGCCGGCAGCCAGGCGGCAGCCCAGCTGGCCAACCCAAGTGCCTGGTGGAATTTGTTACAAGATCAGTTCAAGCAAGCCGTCTCGACGGCGATGTCGCCCGACGCTGCCAGTGCGGCAGCGGCCAGTTTTGGCCAGGACAGCAAGGCCAAGCCGGCCGCTGGCAAGCCTGCGGACGCAGGCAAGGCAGCCAAGGCCAAGGCCCCGCTGCGCAAGGCGCCCGCGAAACGCGCAGCGCCCAAGGCCAGGACGGCAGGCAAGGCCTGACGTCCTCGTGGCGGCGATATGATCAGGCGATACGATGAATGCGGATTGCCTCGATCATGTTGTCGGCCTGGCGTTTTACGTCACCGATCGTGATCAGGCCTTCGTCGGCCAGCGCCTTGGCGTGCTCGTACGAAGACTGGAATGTTTCCAGCGTGTCTCCCTTGGCGGTGACCGGGCGTACCCAGGCAACGGCGCCGACTTTCATTTTTTTGTATACTTCATTGACCACATCACGCATAGTTTCTTCCTTATTGTTGTAAAGCAACTCAAGCACGGGCGAACCCACGCTGGCCCCTAGTTTATCATCCGGCACGCTCACGCACGGCTTTTCCCCCTTTTTCCGGTGCCGGCGGCGCATTTTCCGGCTCCGCGGCGGCCTCTTCCGGCCCCGGCGGCGGCGTCAGCTGCACCAGCTGCTCCATCAGTTGCGCGAAGCGCTGCTGCCCTGGTGCAATTTTGTCTACATACAACAACACTTCCATGGCTTCGGCCGCCAAGTCCGCCTGGTAGCCCCGCTGCTGCAGGAACGAGACGATGATTTGCGCCGAGTTGAACAGGATGCGCAGGTTGTTCGGCAGCTTTTCGCGCGCCGCGCGCATCCAGGCGACCGCTTCGTTGAGCTTGTCCGTCTTCCACAGCAGCACGCCCTTGTTCATCAAGTCCGACGCTTCCTTGCGCGAGGCGATGATCAGGCTGGTGCCCTCGTCGCCCATCTTGGCCTTGTCGAAGATCTTTTGCACCTCGTCCTGCACCACCTGGTTGTCGTGGTTGTTCTTCACCACGTAGCACAGCAGGCCGGCCGGCGCATCCTTGACGCCGACGGCAAACAGCAGGGTCGCCAGCTCCATGCAGATGTTTTTCTCGGGCCGCACCGGGTCCTCGGCCAGCATGGCTTCGAGCTCGTCGCCGCACTTGCGCGCGCGCCGGTAGTCGCCCGTTTCGTGGTGCACCATGCCTTCCGTGATCTTCGCGCGCAAGCCGATCTGCTCGGGCGCGAATTCGCGCTGCGCCAGCAGCAGCCACTGCAGCGCTTCCTTGGCATCCTTCTTCAGGCCGCACACGCGCGCCAGGCCCAGGTAGGCGTCGGGCGTTTTCATGACGGAAAACTCGCCGATGGAAATACACTTGCGGAAGGCCTTTTCCGCCATGCTGACATTGCCGATTTTCAAAGCCGCCAGCCCCAGGTTGCGCTGGCGCGGCACGGAATTGGGCGACAGGCGCGCCGCCTTTTCCAGCACGCCGCACGCTTCCTCGTGCTGGCCCATCAGCTGGTAGGCAACGGCCATCTGGTCGTAGGCGTCGATGTAATACTTGTTTTCCACGATCACGCCCTGGAAGATCTGCCGCGCCGCCTCGTGCTCGCCGTTGTTCATGCGGATCTTGCCCAGGCCCGCCCTGGCCCAGCTGTAATCGCGGTCGGCCAGCACTTTTTCATACACGGCGCGGGCCTTTTCCGGCTCGCCGCTCTTCAGCAGCAAGGATGCCTTCATGCGCAGCAGTTCCAGCTCGTGCAGCTTGTTGAGCTCGATCTGCGCGTCGCACAGTTTGGCCGCGCGCAGATAATCCTTTTCCATGCAGGCCTGGTCGATTTCGCGGAATACCTGCTTCTTGTGCCACACGCGGTTCAGGCGCGTCAGCAGCACGCCTTCCGTGATGGGCTTGATCAGGTAGGCGTCGGGCTGGTGCTCGGCCGCGCCCATCACCGATTCCACGCTTTTCTCGGCCGACACCATCAGCCACACGCTCGACGGCGCCGTCAGGTTGCGCACGCGCGTCTCTTCCAGCACTTGCTGGCCATTCTTGCCTTCGCCCAGGTTGTAGTCGCACAGCACCACGTCGTAGCGCGTCTTGGCCAGCAGCTTCATGGCTTCGCCGCCGCTGGCCGCCTGGTCGATATGGCGCGCGCCCAGGTTGCGCAGGGATTCGCGCAGCAGGATGCGGATGCCGATGAAATCGTCGACCAGCAGATAATGTTTGTCGGCCCAGTCGGTGCTGCCCGCTTCGGCGGCCGTGGCGTGGCTGTCTGTCGTCATGGATTCCTCGTTCAGGGCAGGCGCAGGATGAAACAGCCGCCGCCCAGGGCGCCGCCGTTTTCCAGGGCGATGCTGCCGCTGCTGCCCCGGTGCTTGTGCATCTTCGCCACTTCGCTGGAAAAATACAGGCCCAGTCCCGTGCTGTTGGTGGAAAAATTCACGCCGGCCGCCATGCCATCCATGGCCGCGCTGCCCGCGTCGAGCAAGGCCTGCGTATAGCCGTCGCCATTGTCTTCCACGCGCAGCTCCAGCACCTCGCCCGCCTGGCGCACCGACAGGCGGATCGTGTCGCGCGTGTAGCGGATGGCGTTGTTGATGGCATGCGCGAGCACGCCGATGACCAGGTCTTCATCCAGGGTCCAGATCAGTTCCGGCGGGCAGGCCGTCTCCAGGCGGATGCCTTTCGAGGCCAGCAGGATCTTTTCCTGGTCCACCACCTGGTCGATCACCTGGCCCACCAGCTGCGGCTGCACGTCGAACGGATAGCCGGGCTTGCCCACTTCCTTGTACAGGGCCAGCAGCTGGATCAGGTTATCGTTGAGACGCTTGGTCTGGTACAGCATCTGCGCCATCTGCAGGTAGGCCGGGTCCGCCTGCGGGACGTCTTTTGCCTGCTCGGCCGCCAGCAGGGATTCCAGCGTACCGCTGAGTACGCTGATCGAATTTTTCATGTCGTGCACGGTCGACGCCAGGAACAGGAAAAGCTCGGGCGAGCTGTGTTGATCTTCCACCGGATATCTCCTTGGGCCGCAGCTTGAATATTGCCAAGGATAAATTATACCGCCAGCATGCGGGCGCCAGCCAGCCGCGCGCAAAGTCCGTGACATGACGCAACAATGCCGCCCCCGCTGGCACAGGGGCGGCATTGGACGGCCAGGCCGGCAGGGTCAGCGCCGCGCGCCCGCCAGGCGGCGCACCACCGCGACCAGGCGGTCGATCTCCTCATACGTGTTGTAGAACGCGAACGAGGGCCGCACGGTCGCTTCCACGCCGAAGCGGCGCAGGATCGGCTGGGCACAGTGGTGGCCCGAGCGCACGGCGATGCCTTCGTCGTTCAGGGCCCGCCCCACTTCCGCCGGCTCGTAGCCGGCCAGCACGAACGACGCCACGCTGGCCTTTTCGAACGCCGTGCCGATCAGGCGCACGCCAGCGATGCCCTGCAACTGGTGCGTCGCGTATTCCAGCAGCGCGTGCTCGTAGGCGGCGATGTTTTCCAGGCCGATGCGCTGCACATAGTCGATGGCCGCGCCCAGGCCCACGGCATCGGCGATATTGCCCGTGCCCGCCTCGAAACGGTTCGGCACGCCCTGGTAGACGGTGCGCTCGAACGTGACGTCGGCGATCATGTTGCCGCCGCCCTGCCAGGGCGGCATCTGCTCCAGCAAGTCCGCCTTGCCATACACGGCGCCGATGCCCGTCGGACCGAACACCTTGTGCCCCGAGAACACGTAGAAATCCGCATCCAGCGCCTGCACGTCCACGCGCAGGTGCGACACGGCCTGCGCGCCGTCGACCAGCACGCGCACGCCGGCCGCATGCGCCAGCGCGATGATCTGCGCCACGGGCGTCACCGTTCCCAGCGCATTCGACACCTGCGTCACGGACACCAGCCTGGTGCGCCCGTTGAGCAGCTTGCGGAATTCATCGAGGAGGATCTGCCCGCTGTCGTCGACGGGAATCACGCGCAGGGTCGCGCCCTTTTCCGCCGCCAGTTGCTGCCACGGCACGATATTGGCGTGGTGCTCGAGCTGCGAGACGATGATTTCGTCGCCGCTGCCGATGTATTTCCGGCCGAAGGTATTGGCGATCAGGTTGATGCCTTCCGTGGCGCCCCGCACGAAGATGATTTCATTGGCCGAGGCGGCGCCCAGGAAACTCGCCACCTTGGCGCGCGCGGCTTCGTACGCATCGCTGGCGCGCGCCGCCAGCGCATGGGCCGCGCGGTGGATGTTCGAATTTTCGTGCGCATAGAAATACGACACGCGGTCGATCACCGACTGCGGCTTGTGCGTGGTGGCCGCATTGTCGAACCAGGCCAGCGGCTTGCCGTTGACCCGCTCGGCCAGCACGGGAAAGTCGCGCCGCACGGCATGCACGTCGAACGGTGCGGGCGCCTGGCGCGGGCCAGGCGCCGCCGCCGAGGGCAGCTCGGTCTGGAAATAGAACGCGGGCTGGCCGTGTGACGGCGCCACCGGCAGCTGGCGCGCGGGCGCGCGCTGCGGCGCGGCAAACAGGCCCCGCAGATCATCGGGCGCCGCCTGTCCCAGCCCCTGCCGCGCCAGGCCATCGAGCTTGCCGTGCGAGACGGGATAGCCATGCGCGCCGCCGACAAAATAATACGGCGACGGCGCACCGATGCCCGACGCGCGCGGCGTGGGGATCGAGGCCGGCGACGGCGCCAGCGGCGACTCCGGCGGCGCCGTCACGGGCGGCACCTGCGCCGTCGCCACGCCGGGAACGATGGCGGCAAACGATGGACCGGGCTGCGGCGGCGGACGGTTGGCATAGCGGGGCGCCGCATCGAGCACGCTGCCGGAACCACCGAGGCTGGGAGATTTATCCAAGCCCGGCAGACGCGCAAAGAATTCACCGGCCAGGCGGTTCAGGGTCGCCTCGTCGGGCAGGAGGGACGACGGCGCCAGGGCCGCCGCACCATCACTTGTAGGTGTCTGGGTAGTCATGGTATTTACCGATCTCCACGTCTTCCAGTACGGCCAGCGCATCGTCCGTCAGCACGGCCAGCGAGCAATACAGCGAAATCAGGTAGGACGAAATCGCGTGGCGGTTGATGCCCATGAAGCGCACGGACAGGCCCGGGCTCTGCTCGCCCGCCAGGCCAGGCTGGAACAGGCCGATCACGCCCTGGCGCTGCTCGCCCGCGCGCAGCAGGATGATCTTCGTCTTGCCGTCTTCGATGGGCAGCTTGTCGGACGGTACCAGCGGCACGCCGCGCCACGTGAGGAACTGCGAGCCGAACAGGCTGACGGTGGGCGGCGGCACGCCGCGGCGCGTGCATTCGCGGCCAAAGGCGGCAATGGCCAGCGGGTGGGCGAGGAAGAAGCCCGGCTCCTTCCACACTTTGGTCAGCAGTTCGTCGAGGTCGTCCGGCGTGGGCGCGCCCGTCAGGGTAAAGATGCGCTGGTCGTCGTGCACGCTGGCCAGCAGGCCGTAGTCGGGATTGTTGATCAATTCGCTTTCCTGGCGCTCCTTGATCGTCTCGATGGTCAGGCGCAGCTGCTCCTTGATCTGGTCGTGCGGGCTGCTGTACAGGTCCGACACGCGCGTGTGCACGTCGAGCACCGTGCTGACGGCATTGAGGAAATATTCGCGCGGCTGGTCGTCGTAGTCGACAAAGGTTTGCGGCAGTTCCGATTCGTCGCGCTGCGAACAGGCCACGCGCACGTCCTTCGGATTCTTCACGCGGTTCAGGCGGTAGATACCCGCTTCCACGGGCAGCCATTGCAGCAGGTGCACGAGCCAGCGCGGCGTGATCGTGGACAGCTGGGGGACGCTCTTGCTTGCATTGGCCAGCTGGCGCGCGGCGTTATCGCCCAGCGCGAACTGGCTATCGGGGGTTGCTTCGGCCATCAACGACTCCTCATGAGAAAAGTGAATATGCTTATCTGAAAAACAAATAAAGTATCGATTACCCCTCTCACTTCCTCAACATGCTATCGCCACCAATGCAGCGTTTAATCCACCCGCTTTAATCGACCCGCTTTAATCGACCAATTCCGGCTCGCAGCGCGCCATCAGGCCCGCCAGGCCGACGCCCAGCGCGACGGCCAGTTTTTCCACCGTCAGCAGCGACGGCGTGGCGGCGCCCCGTTCGATCTCGCCGATGAACGAGCGGTTCAAGTCGGCCGCTTCGGCCAGGCGCTCCTGCGACCAGCCGTGCCCTTCGCGCAACTGGCGCACGGCCAGTCCAAACTGTTTGATCAACATGCTGTCCTCATGGGTGATGGGCAATGGCGGAATGCGGTGCAACGGTAGCGGCGAGGGCCGGCAATTCGGCTGCCTCCTGCTGGCTGTGCGCTTGCGTGACATGGCTGCCTGGCGCCACGCTGCGGGTCAGCCAGACATTGCCGCCGATGACGGAGCCCTGGCCGATGGTCACCCGTCCCAGGATCGTCGCGCCCGCATAGATGACCACGTCGTCCTGCACGATGGGATGGCGCGCCAGCCCTTTTTTCAACACGCCGTCGGCGCCGGCGGGAAAGCGCTTGGCGCCCAGGGTGACGGCCTGATAAATGCGCACCCGTTCGCCGATGATGGCCGTCTCGCCGATCACCACGCCCGTGCCATGATCGATGAAAAAGCTGCTGCCGATGATGGCGCCCGGGTGGATGTCGATGCCCGTCTGCGAATGGGCCACTTCGGCGATGATGCGCGCCACCAGCGGCGCGCCCAGCGCATACAAGGCATGCGCGAGGCGGTAATGGATGATGGCCAGGATGCCCGGATAGCACAGCAGCACCTCATCGACGCTGTGCGCGGCCGGGTCGCCATGGAAGGCGGCCGCCACGTCCGTGTCGAGCTGGGCGCGGATGCGCGGCAGCGCGCGGGCGAAGCGCTGCACGATGGCCAGCGCCTGCTGCTCGATGGAGACCGTCTGCTGCAGGCCGTGCTGGCGCGCGTGATAACTGAGTTCGCGCCGCACCTGTTCGTGCAAGCCCGTCAGGGTCGTGTCGAGCGTGTGGCCGACAAAGAAATCCTCGCTCTCCTGCTGCAGGTCGAGGGGCCCCAGGCGCATGGGGAACAGGGCCGCGCACAGGGCGCCCACGATATCGCGCAAATGCTGGCGCGACGGGAATTCGCGCGCGCCGCACTCCTGGCTGCTGGCCAGTCCTTCGCGCCACTGCTCGCGCACGGCGCGCAATTCATCGACGATCTGGCGCAGTTCCCATTGCGGCTGCGCGGCAAGGGAAGCAGGGGGAGTGGCTCGCTGGTTCATGGTGGTCCTGAAGGGAGATTTAATCTTGCAGCCAAGGCAAACTGTGCCAGCGCCAGCCGCCGCTGTGGCCCCGCTGCTGCTGTTCATCGAGGTCGCCCTCGAAGCCTTGCGCGATATTGAAGACGTGCGTAAAACCAGCCTTGGCCGCCGCTTCGGCCGCCAGCGCCGAGCGCTTGCCGCTGCGGCACAGCAGCACCACGACGGCCTCCTTGCCGCCCGCCTTGGCTTCCAGTTCGCGCGTAAAGCGGGGATTGCGGTTCATGGACGTGCCGGTAGCCCAGGCCACGTGCAGCGAGGCGGGCACATAGCCGACGAACGTGCGCTCCTCGTTCGTGCGCACGTCGACCAGCACGGCTTTGCCGGCCTGCACCAGCTGCCACGCATCCTGCGCGCTGACGATGCCCGCATACGGCAAGCCCTGCGCCTGCGCCTGGGCGCGCGCATGCTTGAGCACTTCCTCGAACGCCCCTGCGCCATGCGCGGCGCGGGGATCGAACACCAGTTCTGCAGCAGCCATCTTTCCACCTCTTCATTCCGTCGTCAAAAACATGCACAAGCCCACTGTAGCGAACTTATGTTGTTCGGAAAACAAATTAAAAAGAGTTTGGAAAGCTGAAAAACGTATATGGAGCCGTGGAGGGGGGCGGACCCGCACACGCGTTGGCGCCAGGCTTGGCGTCAGCGGTGTCGGGGGTCCGCCCCCAGCCCTCGCCTGCTCTGCGCCAACGCTCAACCAGCCCGGCGGCGCTCGCGCAGTAAAAATCGCGCGGGATCGAGCGCCTCCGCCAGCTGGCGCTCCAGCGGCAGCGGCTCGCCCTCGAGCTGGCAGGCCAGCAGTTCGGCCGCCAGCGGCGCCCAGATCAGGCCGCGCGACGCGTAGCCGAGCAAGCCAAACAGGCCGGGCCAGCGGGGCACGTCGCGCAGGCGCTCGCAGCGGCCCGGCACGCCGGGATCGGGCAAGGCGCCCGCCAGCGGCAGGCGGTCCGGCGCCACGCAGCGAAAACCCGTGCGTCCGGCCAGCGGCGCATCGAACACGGGAACGTCGAGGATATCGGCGATCTTGCGGATATTCTCGTGCTGGCTGGTCGCGCGCACCGTGGCATCCGCCTCGGCGTCGTAGGTGGCGCCGACGCACACAAGGCCCTCATGCGCCGGCGTCATGTAGGCTTCGCGGCAGGCGACAAACGGCAGCGATGGCAGGCTGCCTGCGGCCAGGTGCGTGACCTGGCCGCGCACGGCGTCCAGCGGCAGGTCCGCCGCCTGCGCAAAATCGACCGCCCCCGTGCCGGCCGCCAGGATGACGGTGGGCGCCGCTGCGATCAGGCCGCCGTCGGCATCGCGCACCAGCCATTCCTCGTCGCCGCGCTCCAGGCGCAAGGCGCTGCTGGAAAAGCGCCGCGTCAGCAAGGCGCCGCAGGCATCCAGCATGGCCGCGCAGACGGAAGACGGGCGCGCCCAGCCGCCCTGTTCGAACCACCAGGCGCCATCGGGTGCCGGCGCGCCCAGCATGGCGCTCGCCTCGGACGCGTCCAGCCAGCGGGCGAACTGGCGCGGATACAGGCCGCTGGCGGCGATCTGCCGCTGCACCTGCGCATGCGCGCCGTCGCGCGCCAGCTGCAGCACGCCGCATTGCGCGCCATCGAAGGCGGCGCCGATGCCGCCCAGGTCTTTCCAGTAGCGCAGCGAGTACAGGTAGGCGGCGCGCACCAGGCGGGTGGCGATATTGTCGTCCTTCGACAGCTGCGGCATGAAGATGCCCGCCAGGTTGCCCGACGCTTCGCTGGCCGGCTGCGCGTGGCGCTCGACCAGGGTCACTTTCCAGCCCCGGGCGGCCAGCCGTTCGCAGGCGGCCGCGCCGGCCACGCCCGCGCCGATGACGATGGCGCGCCGCTCGGGCGCCACGGCAGCCACGTGCTCGCCACGCCGCGCATAAAACACGGCGCGCAAACGGCTCTCGTCGAAGACAAAACCGTTCTTTTGCAGCGCCGCGCGCTGCGCCTCGTCGAGATGCACGGCCTGCAGGCGGGCGCCGTCCACCAGCAGGCGCGCCAGCAGCGTCACAGCGGCAGGCACCCACGCCAGCAGCACTTCGTCGATGCGCGCCGCTACCTGCGCCAGGCATACCTCCGGCTCGCCGATCAGCACGTCGAGGGTCAGCAAGCCATCGCGCGAAACCATGCGGTGCAGGCCAGGCACGCAGGGCGGCCATTGCATGCGCCATTCCTCTGGCAGGTGGCTGGCGTCGACGGGACGCGGCGCCAGCGCGATGTAATGCAGGCGGCGCCCGCCATGCGCGGCACAGGCGGCGCGCAGGCGCGCACCGTCAAAATCCGTGTCGAGCAGGACCAGCGCGCGGCGCATCAACGGCCCGCGCGGCAAAAACAGGCAGGCGCATGGTCGTCGACCATGCCGATACCCTGCATGTAGGCGTAGACGATGGTCGAGCCGACAAACTTGAAGCCCCGCTTGAGCAAGTCTTTCGACAATTTGTCGGACAAATCCGTCCTGGCGGGACGCTCGCCGGGCTGCCAGCTGTTGACGATGGGCTGGCCATCGACATACGCCCACAGGAAGCCGTCCAGGGTCTGCCCTTGCGCGCGCAGGCGCAGATAGGCTTGCGCATTCGTGATGGCCGCCGCCACCTTCAAGCGGTTGCGCACGATGCCGGGGTCCGCCAGCAGCTGCGCCACCTTGTCCGGGCCATACGCGGCGATTTTTTCCGCATCCCAGCCGTCGAAGGCCGCACGGTAGGTGTCGCGCTTGTTGAGGATGGTTTCCCAGCTCAGGCCCGCCTGCGCGCCTTCCAGGTTCAGCATTTCGAACAGCCGGCGCTCGTCGTGGCAGGGCACGCCCCACTCCGTGTCGTGATACGCAAGGTAGCGGGGATTGGCCGGATTGGCCCAGGAGCAGCGGGTCGTATTCATGGTCATGGTGTCTTCGTGTGCAGGCAAGTGCCAGTATAGTTTATCGGCCGCGCAGGATGCGCCCCAGTTCCTGCAGGCCGTGCGCCATCTCGGCAGGGGGAATCGCGGCAAAGCCCAGCAGCAGCCCTGGCGGCGTGGCGCAGGCGGGGCCGGCGTCGGGGTCCGCATAATGGCCCAGCGGGCGCAGTTCGATGCCCCGTTCCAGTCCCGCGCGCGACACCGTTTCTTCGTCGTGCCCGCCGCGAAAATACGCGCACAGTTCCAGGCCGCTGTCGGCCGGACCGCACATGAGCTGGTCGTCCAGTTCGCGCGCAATGCCGCGCACCAGCTGGTCGCGCCGTTCGGCATTGCTGTCGCGCGTGCGGCGGATGTGCCGGCCGAAGTGGCCTTCGGCGATGAAGTCGGCCAGCGCCATCTGCGGCACGATGGCCGTGTGCCGGTCCATCACGGCCTTGGCCTGCACCAGCGCCTCGGCCAGCGCGGGCGGCGCCACCATATAGCCCAGGCGCAGCCCGGGAAACAACACCTTCGAGAGGGTGCCCACGTACACCACGCAGCCGGCCCGGTCCAGGCTTTGCAGGGAGGCCAGCGGCGCGCCCGTGTAGCGGTATTCGCTGTCGTAATCGTCTTCCACCACCCACGCCTTGTGCTGCGCCGCCCAGGCCAGCAGGGCCAGGCGGCGAGGCAAGCTCATGCTCACGCCCAGCGGCAGCTGGTGCGATGGCGTCACGTAGGCCAGCTTGGCCTGCGGACAGTGCGCCACGCCATACGCCACGTCCAGCCCCTGCGCATCGACGGGGACGGGAAACACGCGGGCGCCGGCCGCGCGCAGCGGGCCGCTGGCGCCACGGTAACCTGGCGACTCCATCCAGGCCGCGTCGCCGGGCGCCAGCAGGATGGTCGACAGCATGAACAGCGCCTGCTGCGAACCCGAGGTGATGACGATCTGCTGCGGCGTGCACTGGACCCCGCGCGACGCCTTCAGGTACACGCACAGCAGTTCGCGCAGCGGCAGGTAGCCGGCCGGATCGCTGTAGCCGAACTGGTGGTCGGGGCGGCGCCAGCGCCGCGCCTCCAGGCGGTTCCACACGTCGAACGGGAAATGGTCGATGCGCGGCATGCCGACGCGAAAAGCCCGCAGCGGGCCACGGTGTATCGCCACCTGGCGCATGGCTGCCACCACGCCCTGTCCGCGCACCGACAGGGGCCGCAGCAGGCCGGGCGCGTCCATCTTGCCGGCCGGCGCGGCCATGGACACGGGCAGCGGAACGTCGCGGCTGACAAAGGTGCCGCGCCCCACGGCGCCATCGAGATAGCCTTCCGCCACCAGCAGCGCATACGCATTGAGCACGGTCTGGCGCGACACGGCCAGCAGGCGGCAAAAGTCGCGCGTGGGCGGCAGCTGCATGCCGGGACTCATGCGGCCATCGAGGATGGCGGCCTTGATGGCCGCATACAGCTGGCGAAACAGGGGCTCGATGGCGCCGCGCCGCAGCGGCAAGGAGGCGATGATCTGGTTCAGGTGCGTGGCGGGCATGGAGATCCTCAAATTGGTAGCTTCAAGATAGCACTTATTGGCTGTTTTAAATAGCCAAGACTGGCGCTAAGATGGCGTATCCCCCTGACTCCCGTGGAGCATCCATGCATCAGTTTTTCGCCACCGTGGCCTGGCAGCGCGACGGCCAGGATTTCGCCGGCCAGCGCTACAGCCGCGGCCATGAATGGCAGTTCGACGGCGGCCTGACGGTCCCCGCCTCGTCCTCGCCCCTGTCCGTGCCGCTGCCCATGTCGGTGGCGGAAAATATCGATCCGGAAGAAGCGCTGGTGGCCGCCACGTCGAGCTGCCACATGCTGTTCTTCCTGTCGCTGGCGGCGCAGCGCGGCTACGTCATCGACGACTACCGCGACGATGCCGTCGGCGAGCTGGGAAAAAATGCCGCCGGGCGCCTGGCCATGACGCGCATCGTGCTGCGTCCGCGTATCGTCTTCGCGGGTGAGGCGCCTTCGCCCGAGGCGCTGGCCGCCCTGCACCACGACGCGCACGAGCGCTGCTACATCGCCAATTCGCTGACGGCCGAGGTGGTGGTGGAAGGAGTCCACTAGATGTACACGCCCGCCAGCTTCCGCGAAGAGCGCCTCGACGTGCTGCATGGCCTGATGGCCGCCCATCCCCTGGGCGCGCTGGTGCGCCACGGCGAAGACGGTTTATGCGCCGACCACCTGCCGTTCGAGATCGCCGCGCCCACGCGCGAGGCCCCGTTCGGCATCCTGCGCGCCCACGTGGCGCGCGCCAACCCGCTGTGGCGCGCCGCCGGCGGCAGCGCTGACTGCATGGTGATCTTCCAGGGGCCGCACGCCTACATCACGCCCGCCTGGTATGCGGAAAAGCAGCGCAGCGGCAAGGAAGTCCCCACGTACAACTACGCAGTCGTGCATGCCCACGGTCCCCTGCGCGCCATCGATGACGCGGCGTGGCTGCTGGGATTGGTGGAACGGCTGACGGCGCGCCACGAGGCAGCTCAAGCCGCGCCGTGGCAAGTGGGCGATGCGCCGGCCGGCTATATCGACAAGCTGCTGAAGGCCATCGTCGGCATCGAAATCCCCCTCGCGCGCCTGGAGGGGAAATGGAAGCTGGGGCAGAACCGCAGCATGCAGGACCAGGCCAGCATGGCGCACGGCCTGGCGCAGGACCCCGAGCCGGGAGCGGCGCAGGCCCTGGGCGCGCTGATCGCCGCCAACGTCAAGTCAGCCAGCTGACGGCCGCCGAAAACGTCAGGAACGACAGCGCCGTCGATACCAGAATGATGCGGGCGATGCGCGCCGTGTTCGCCCCAAAGCGTTCCGACAGCAGCGCGACATTGCTGGCGCTGGGCAGGCACGCCACCAGCACCATGCAGGTGAGCGCAAACGGATCGAGCGGCGCGCCCAGCGCGATGGCCGCATGGCCGGCGCCCCACACCAGCAGCGGATGCAGCAGCAGTTTTTTCAGCGCCACCGGCACGTACTCTTTCATCGGCGCCGGGTCGGCCGTGCTCATCTGCGAACGGGCCAGCACGGCGCCGATGGTAAACAGGGCCACCGGCGAGGCGGCATCGGCCAGCAAGCCCACCGTCTGCATCAACGGCTTGGGCATGGCCAGTTCCAGCCACGACGACAAGGCGCCCAGCACGATGGCCCACGGCATGGGATTGCCCGCCATGCCCTTCAAGGCATTCATGACGGCCGCGCGGCTGCCGTGCGCGCCGCCGCTGCCGATGCGCGACAGGGCGATGCACAGCGAGCTGGTGATGAGCATGTCGACCACGATGGTGACGATGACGGGGCCCGAGGAACGGGGGCCGAGCAGGGTCAATAGCAGGGGCACGCCCATGAAACCCGTGTTCGGGAACGCCGCCACCAGCGCGCCGAAGGCGGCATTGTTCCAGTCGATGCGGTGGCTCAGGGTCATGGCCGCGGTGACACCCACCATGATCAGGGCGCACAGCAGATAGACGCCGAAGACGCTGGCGTCGAGCAGCTGGGCGATGGGCGTGGCGGCGCCGAAGCGGTACAGCATGCACGGCAGCGCGAAGTACAGCACAAAACTGTTCAAGCCGCCGATGGCGGCCAGCGGCAGCAAGGCGCGCCGCACGGCCAGGTAGCCGCACAGCACCAGCGCGAAGAAGGGAAAGGTGATGGCAAGGATGGTCAGCATGGAGCGCCATTGTAGCGCGCCCCCGCGCGGCATCCGCTGGCGCAAAAAAAGGCCGCTCGCGCGGCCCAAGGAGGTTTTCGGAAAAACGCGGGCGGCCCGCTAGGGCTTGAGCTGGGCGCGGATCTCGCCGGCCGGGTAGGCGGCGCTATGCACGTTCACGTACAGGTTGCCGGCCTGGTAGCTCGCATACTGGGGCGGCGTGAGCATGCTGCCGGCCGGCACGGCAAACATGCCGGCGCCAGTCTGCACCAGGGGCACGATGACGGGGCCGTTGGCGCCGACGGGCGCTTCATGGATGTGCGCGACGGTGGCCACCATGCCCGTGTAGCGCACGCCGCCGCTGACGCTGCGGTCGTGGGCGACGCGGATATTGCTGCTGCCGCTGGCCGTGCTGGTATTGGCCGGCACTTCCTGCGCGCCCGTCAAGGTAACGTCATGGCCGCCCGGCTGGTGCGGGCCATGGGAACAGGCGCCCAGCAGGGTTGCCAGCGCCAGCACGGTGGCGGCGCGGCGCGCGTGTTGTTGCAATGTGCTCATCGCAGTACTCCTTCAACGGACATCGGCTCACGGATGGCGCCCTGCCCCGCACAGCCGGGCCTACGCCGCACTTGCACTACCTGGTGCGAGAGTACTCCCAGGCCGCGCCGCCCGCTTTGCTTTTCGCCAAACTTGCCGCGCGTGCCGGCCAATTCCCGGCAACATCGCGCGGCGATCAGGCCAGATGCCCTTCCGCCACCCAGCCCCGGTTGGCGGCGGGCGCCTTCGGCTTGGGTGCGATGCCGCTGCTTTTTTCCGCGTCGAGGATGATGCTGCGCATGCTGTCGCTGGCCGCCGGTCCTGGCGCGAACGCATAGTACTCGTCATTGATGGGCAGGCCCGTCATGGCGTCGACCAGCACCGGATCGGCGGCCAGGCCCGTGTCGCGGCTGGCGATGACGAGGCTGGCGCCTTCGGGTGCGAAGTTCTCGTTACCCCAGGCAATAAACGCCAGCAGGACGGGCTTGAAGGCGCGCCCGGACTTGGTCAGCACATAGTCGTAGCGGGGCGGCTTGGCGCAGTACAGGCGGCGCGTCATCAAGCCCCCTTCGACCAGGTCGGCCAGGCGGCGCGTCAGGATGGTGGGCGCAATCTTGAGGCTTTTTTCAAATTCGTCGAAACGCGTCTTGCCGTAAAACGCTTCGCGCAGGATGAGGATGCTCCACCATTCGCCCACCTTGCCCAGGCTGCGTGCGATCGGGCAGGGCAAATTATTAAAGTTGGTATGTTTCATGACCATCTCCTCACGTTGATTCAACACAACAATCAAAAAAGTATTTCAGTTGCAGTACAGAAACTTAGTTACTATCATCTTGAAAGCTTCGTTCACCCCATGATGGCGGCCTGAAAATACGCACAAACTCACACTTTTCTTGTTCCAGTACAATCATGGCTCGTTCTGCTCCCCTCAACCCGGTACGAAAAATGGTGTCGGCCTCGCCATGCGGCGTCGCTGACCACGCCCGTTTTTCGCCAGATGCATCCAAGATGACTCCTTTGAAGCTTGCCGTACTGCCAGCCCTGTTCGCCCTTGCCGTTTGCCAGACCACCACCGCAGGTACCGTCTCCTCCGCATCGTTCCAGGCCAGCCTCGTCATCCACGAGGTCTGCACCGTCAGCACCCAGCGCGCACCGGCGCAGGTGCACTGCCGCCACAACACGCCCTACCAGCTGCACCGGCAAGCCGCGCCGTCGGGCGGCGGCCTCATCACCGTCACGTTCTAGAAATAAATCGTCGCCGTCACCGTGTCCTTGTAGTCGCCGGGACGCGGCGATACCTGCGCCGGCACGCGGCCGTAAATCGTCAGCGGCACGCTGGCGCCCGTCCCCGTGCCCGTCACCATGCTGGTGCCAGCCGTGCCATCGCCCCATGGCGCGCCATCGAGGGTGGCGGACAGCAGGTAGCTGATCTTGTCTGTCGTTAAGAGATTCTTCATCTGGCGGTTGGCCACGTTGCCGGCCACGCTGCCGCCGTTCAGGGCAATCTGGTACGCATTGTTATTCACGCAACGCACCGACAAGGTGCTGGTACTGCGCAAATTGCCCGTCAGAATGGAGGCATTGGCAAACGCCATCGGCGTGGCCGTGATCGTGCAATCATTGACGGCCGTGGCATTCACCGTGAAGCCGAAGCTGCCGCTGTTGACCGTGCAGCCAGACAGGTTGACGAGGCCATACGTGGTGTAGGTGTAGGTGCCCTGGCCGGCAAAGCTCGACGTATAGACGGTATTTGCGTTGGCGACCGTCGGCACGGCGGCCAGGGCCGCCCCGGCAGGGATCTTCGCATACACCGTGAACGTCATGGAATAGGTGCCGGGCGGGGCCAGCAAGCCGGCCGACAGGATCATGCCGAAGGTCGACGGCGCGCCTGCCACGCCGGCGCCGCCCCAGATCTTCGCCGTGGCATATGAACTGTCCACGTACACGTTGTATTCCATGCGGTTGCTGCCATTGCCCAGCTTGCGCGGCAGGGCCGAGGTGGAGTTCGTGCCCAGCCCCAGCGAGATGCACACTTGTGCATTGGGCGTGAGCAACTGCCCCAGGTTCAGCGACGAAAATACGCAGCTGAAGGTCCCTGTTGCCTGCGCCACGTAATCGGTGCCGGAAATCGGGCTGACGCTGCCGAAATCGATATTCGTCATGCTCACTGTGCAGCTATCGGCCTGCGCCGCGCCGCCCCAGGCACAGCCCAGCAGCAAAGTCAGCCATAGCAGCAGGCGGCGCATCAGCGGTCTGCCCCGGCGCTGGCGGCAGCGCAACGCAGCGGCCCGATCACGGGCAAGCCGCCCGCTGCCGGACGCACATAGGAAAAACCTACCGTGCAAGCGCCGTCTCCCTCGCCCACTTGCAGCTGATTTTGCTCGAGCAGATCGTCGACGAAAATGATGCCGTCAAATCCCACGACCGTCTGTTTGCCGCTTTGCACATGCAGCACGGGCAAGCCCGTGGCCAGCGGCTTGCCATCGGCGCCCTGGACGACGACGGTTGCCGCGCTGTAGCGCTCGATGGGAAAGGCTGCCAGCACGCCGGCCAGATGTTGCGGCACGACATTGATGTTGGTCACGGGGACGCGCGCATCAGCGTCGAGCTCATCCGTGGCGATGCTGATCTGGTTATTGCCATAGGGATTCAAATTCGGCACCAGCAGATAGCCGTCCTGCCCCGTCACGCCGATCTGGCGGTTTTCATGCAACACAGGAATATCTGCCACGCCCCCCGTGGACACCAGCGCAAAACCATTGCCTACCTGGCGCGCCGCCTCGACATGGCGATCCATCAGCACCAGCGCGCCGGCCGCGCCCAGCGAGGAAGCAGTGCCCATGCTGCTGCTTTGCGTGCGCGCGCTCACGCGGCCATAGTTGCCCAGGTATTCCAGTTGCGCCTGCCGGTAGACATTGCTGCCCGCGGTACCAGCCTGCACCCCCCAGCCAAAACCGCCGCCAAAGTCCGCTGCGCGCTGCGCGCTGACGTTACGGCCGCTCTCGCCATTTTGCCGGCTGCTGCTCGTGCTGATGGCCAGATTGTTGTCAAACGCCATGCTCAGGCCAAAATAGAAGCCCCGCTTCTCGCGTTGCCGCAAGTCCTGAAACAGGCTGACATTCAAGAACAGGCCGTGGAACAGGGTGGCCGAATAGCCCATGGTGGCAAGCTTCGATGGCGGTGCGCCAGGCGTGCGGTAACTGATATAGCTGCTGCTGATGCTACTTCCTGCCGGCAAGGGCAGACTGACGGTAAGACGGTCTGCCGCGCGCACCACGGGACTGCCGTCGCGCGAGGCCAGGTCGCCAAAGCCGGTGCTGGCGCGCACGCCCTGCACGTCGACGCTGAAGCGCGGCCCCATGTACTGGTAACCGGCGCCCAGCTGCGCGCCGCGGTACCGGCCGGCGCTGGCCGACAGCGAGCCATTGAGGACACCCGCCTGCCCCAGCCGCACCAGCGCGCCCGCCCCCGCCTGATACAGGCCGGCGGCCAGTTCCGCATGGCCTTCGATGGTGAAGCTGTCATTGACGCCATGGCGGCCGGACGCGCTGGCAACCAGTTGCCGCTCGTAGCCGAACAGGCGGCGGCCGTAATCGCGCCGCACGGCGCCCGCCTCGACCGAATAATCGCTCAAGCCGCTGGCCAGCATGCGCGTATCGACATACAGGGGCAGCACGGTCGTCACGCTGCGCCCCAGCGCATCGCGCGTGACGATGGTGGCTTGCCCGGCGCCGTTGATGCCGGCTACCTGGTTCAGCACGAATGGACCGCTGGGTACGCTGGCAGCATATTGCTGCACGCCATTGACGTACAGGCTCAGCGACGAAGGCACGAGCGCCGAGCCATCGACGGAAGCGACGGGGAACGTCAGCAGGTCGGGGCGCAGCTGGAAATTCTTGCGCCACTGCACACCGCCCACGCGCACGGCGCGGCTCCAGCTGAGCGAAGAGGAAATCAGGTCGCCCACCTGCCACGTTTGCAGGGTCTCGGGGTCGGCATGGCTCCAGAAGGTGTCGAAGCGCATGTACTTGCGCTGGTCCGCCCCCAGATTCAAGGTGCCGGTATTGCTGAAAACGCCGTTATCATTGAAATAGCGCAAATCGTTGAAGATGGCGACACGCCGCGTCTGGCCCAGTTCCCCATAGGCTTCGTAATTGAGCACGGCGCCGGGCGTGACGCGCGACGGCGGCGGCGCCGCCGCCAGGCGCGCGTTGATGCGGTACGGCGAGCGCAAGTCGTCCGCCACCTGCAGCGACACGCTTTGGCGCGCCGCATCATAGTCATAGCCGAGTCCGGGAATCGCATCGAGCGCCACTTCGGTCTGCGCGGGCACGCCCAGCCGCGCCGGGTCCAGCCCAAGCTGCTGCAAGTTGGCCACACTGCTGCGCAAGGTTTTGCCCACTTGGGTAAAACGCAAGATCAGCCCGGTTGATACAGCATTCACACTCACCTCCAGATACAGTTCATTCGGTGCCATCGGATCGCTGGGCAGGCTGGCCGGTCCGGGATCGGCGCCCGTCACGACGGCCGAGCCATCGGCCCTGGCCAATGACGCCATGGCCAGCAGCAGCAAGGTCCAGCAGGTCCGCCAGGTCGGTGCGCGTCTCATGGTTTAAGCCGCTTGCGCCCGTGCCGAAGGCGTGCGGCAAGCTCGCCCGCCATGGCGGCCATGTTCAAGGTGTCGAATTCGTGGCAACGAGCGCCTTTGCATTCACATTCACCGCAATACTCAACGGTCCATCCAGTTCAGCTTCCCTGGCGACGGGCAGGCGCCATACGCGCATGCGTGCCGCCAGAACATAACCAAACAGCCCCTTGCTGATGACAAACTCCTTGCCCCCCTGGTTCGTGAACGTCATCGCCCCAATCTGCGCATGGACATTGCCACTGTTCTTGATACGCAACATCCACTCGCCCTGCTCGCGGAAAACTTGCCAGTCGAGCATTTCCCGGCCCGGCGCACCGGCCGGCAGCACAAACACGGGCACCGAATAGCGCAGGCGAATATCGACGCCGCTGCGGCCAGAGTCATCGTCGCGGCTGACTTCGTCGATGAGCACGCGATATGTCTGCTCCTGCGCGACGGCGCCGGCCTGGGCACGCACGAGGCGGATGGTCTGCCGGCTGTTGGCGGCGATTTCAACGATCGGTGGACTGGCCACCAGTTCCTGCGTGGGCGCCAGCACTTCCTCGCCATCGCGCTGGTCCCAGGCGAACACGCGCACTTGCCCATAGATGGGCTGGTCGCCCAGATTTTGCAGGTTGATGCCAGCGGCACTCTGTGCGGCGCGCAGATTGAGCGTCACCGGCGAAATCTGCAGATTGGCGCCGTGCACGCCCGCGGCACAGCAGGCCAGCAGCGCCAGCACGCTTTTCATCAGGAAAATCAAACCGCCCTTCACGCAGCGCCTGGCTTAAAAGTAAACGGTGGCCGTGATGGTCGACTTGTAGGTATCGGGGGCCGGTGTCGCCTGCGGCGGAATATTGCCGTACACCGTGATCGGCTGCGATGAGCCGTTGCCGGTGCCGCCGACGGTATTCGTACCCTGCGTATCGCCCCACAAGGTGCTGCCGGCCGTCTGGTACAAATTGAATTGCACCGTCCCCAGGTTGCCGCCGGTACCGCTCAGGTAGCGCGTAGTGCCGGTCGAACCGGTCCCCGTGCCCGCCGTCAGACCCACGTTATACGGCGTGGTATTGGTGCAGGTGACATTCACGGTCGTATTGACGTTAACGGCAGTAGCCAGTACACCCTGACTTTGTCCGAAGTCGAGATTAGCCGCCGCAATGGTGCAATTGGCGATGATTTTCAGAGTCACGTCAAAAGTCGCGGTGTTGCTGCCGTTCAAATAAACGGCGGCAGCGGCCTGGCCAGGCACGAATGCCGTGCTGGCAATGGCGACACTGGCGGCAGCGATCAAACGGGGATAAATAACTCGCAACATGATACCTCCTGATGATGGAACATCATTAATGGGCCCGTCGAGACGACGGGCTTCGAGGATAGTCACGGTATAGGCGGCGTTTTCTTGGCACGCAAACCAGGACGACACAATACTTGTGCCGAGAGTCAGGAATCCGGGGACTCCGGCATTTTTTGCAGCATTTGCAAAACAGATTTTTTGGCAAGCGACATTGCTTTTAATCAATGTACGACTGGATTATTAGCGATCTAAAAAATCGCCGCTTCTTCTTGCGGAGAAACATCTTTTGAAACACGAGAAAAGCAGAAAAAAAAGAAAAAGCAGGGCATAATAAACCACAACTTGCTTTTTGGTTAAGTCATCCATGCCATGCCATTGACCAGCGAAACCATCAAAAAGAACATCTTGATCGTGGACGATTCCGCGTTCGAGCAGCGCATGCTGATGGAACTGCTCAGCGAGCAGCCCTACCGTTTCAGCATCGCGTTCAACGGCTACCAGGGCTACCAGCTGGCGCTGGCCACGCATCCCGACCTGATCCTGCTCGACGTGCGCATGCCCGAAATGGATGGCTACACGGCATGCCGTTTGCTCAAGGCGAATCCCGAAACGGAACAGATCCCCGTGATCTTTCTCAGCGGCGCCGATGCGGCCAAAGAGCGCATCATGGGCTTGCAGGTGGGCGGCGTCGACTACATTTCCAAGCCGTTCACGCCGGAAGAGCTGGCCGTGCGCATCCATATCCACCTGGGTTTGATGCGTAAAAGCAACAGTGACTTGCCGGCAACGACGCCGGTCAGCGACAAGCTCCAGCATCCCGACCTGGTGTTCGTCAATGCCGTCAAACAACTCATTCTCGACAACCTGGGCAGCCTGCCCAACCTGTCCGAAATCGCCCGCAGCGTGGGCACGTACCGCGAAAAACTGACCCTGATGTTCCGCGAGCAGACGGGCATGACCGTGTTTGCCTTCATCCGCGAAGCGCGCATTGCGCGCGGCGTGGAATTGCTGCAGCAGACGGACATCGACGTGCAGGATATCGCCCTGCTGATCGGTTTTCACAACGCGGGCAACTTCGCCACCGCCTTTCGCGAACGCATGGGCGTCACGCCCAGCGCCTACCGCCAGCGCCTGCAGGAGCAGACGGGACAGCGGCAGGCGGCAGGCGGCGGGCGGACGCTAGCGCCGCCTGTGCGGCGCGCTCAGAACTTGTAGTTCAGCTTGAGGGACGCAAAGCGGCCACGGGGATCGGCCTGCGTATAGTCGAAGCCCGACGCCGAGTAATCCCACGGCGCGCGCTTGTTGGCCAGGTTCTGCACGATGAAGGTGACGTTCGCCGCAGGCGTCACCTGCCAGCTGGTGGTCACGTCGAACGTGCTGAAGGCGGCCACCGATTCATCGAGATGCGTGTTTTGCGCATAGCTGCCCACGTAATTCCAGGTCAGGGTCGACGCCCATTTGCCCTGCTCCCAGGTGGCCGAGGTGACGCCGCGCCATTTCGGGATGGAACCGAAGTAATTGGTGCCGGCACCATCGGTGAGCGGCGCGCCATCGGACAGCGGCTCGGCAAAGCGCAGCACGCGGCTCAGCTGGCCGGCCAGGGTCAGCTTGCCCCAGTCCTTGTCGACGAAGCGCTGGCGCAGGTCCAGGTCGATGCCGGACACTTCGCGCTGGCCCTGGTTGCGGTACTGGCGGTACAGGGTGGTGATGCGGCCATCGGCATCGCGCGTGATCTTTTGCGGCGCCGACGCTTCATTGGCGATGGTGGTGGTGGCGCTTTCCGTGCCGATCACGCCATCCTGCCTGATGCGGTAGTAATCGAGGCCGATGCTCGAACTGCTGGTGGGCGAGACCACCACGCCCAGGTTCAGGTTGTTCGAACGCTCGGGACGCAGCGCCGTATTGGCGATGGTAATGGCCGTCACGCCGCGCGTCTGCGTGGGCGTGACCGGGTCGCGCGGATCGAGCACGCTGACATAGCTGACGGCCGTGCTTTGCGTGATTTCCGGCAAGGATGGCGCGCGGAAGCCGCGCGACACGGTGCCGCGCACCAGCAGCCACGGCGCCGCCTGGTAGCGGGCGCTGGCTTTCGGCGAAAACGCATTGCCGAAGTCGCTGTAATGGTCGGCGCGGCCCGCCAGGTTGACGGACAGGTCTTTGACGACGGGCACGTTGAATTCGGCAAACAGGGCCGACACGCTGCGCGAACCGTTGATGATGTTGATGGCCGGACGCAGCTCGGTGCCCGACAGCACGGCCGTCGAGGTTTGCGAATCCATCTTTTCGCGGCGCCACTGGGCACCGGCGGCAAAGCCCAGCGGACCGGCCGGCAAGTTCCAGATGTCCTTGGCCGCCGAGAAATCGACGGTATCGAGCGTCGATTCGGCCGGACGCAGGGTCGACAGGCGCAGGCGGTTGCGCACGGCTTCGCTGTTTTGCGACTGGTCGAAGAAATTGTAGCTGCCGTCGGCCAGCACCTTCTGGAATTCATAGCGGTTGACGAAGTTCTGCACCGTTTCTTCCAGCTTGCTGCTGGAGTGGCCCACGGCCGCATCCCAGTCCCAGCCTGCCAGAGTGCCTTTGAGGCCCGCCAGCGCGCGGTAGAACGTGACCCGGTCCTGTTTCAGGCGCGGCCCCAGGTCGAACAGGGTGGCCGTAAACGGCAGGGGCGTCGCGCCCGGGTTGTTCGGATGGCCCACGGGCAGCACCACGGGGATGGTGTCGAGCGCCTGCGTGGCATTGTTCCACACGCGCGTGGCGTTGTTCACCGTCAACGGCGCGCTGAACGTCTGGTCGGCACGCGAATAGCTGTGCAGCAAGTCGACATACGCTTCCGTATCCGCGTTCAGCTTGAAGGTGGCGCGCGCAGCCGTATGCACGCGCTGGATGCCGGGGATCAGGGTTTTATACGGCGACGGATTGTAGGCCAGCACTTGTCCCGTCTTGCCGGACGTGATGTCGCCATAATTGACCAGCTGCAATGGTCCCCGCACGCCGCCCAGGGTCTTGGTGGGATCGGTGCCCGCGTAGTTGGTGATGGCCCAGCCCAGGCTGCCCCGCTGCTGGTTGCGGAAATCCGCGTCGCGCATCCAGTCCACGTCGCTCTGCTGCAGCTTGTCGCGCTGCTGCGCGTCGATCGAGAAGACCAGGCTGTAGCCGTCTTCCTCGAGCTTGCCGAAGCCCGTCTGCAGGGCCGCGCTCTTTTCGTGCTGGCCCGTGCCTTCCGTCGAGCCGCCCCATTGCGCCGTGACGTCCGTGCCCGTGAATTCCTTGTACAGGATGATGTTGACCACGCCGGCCACGGCGTCGGAACCGTAGACGGACGAAGCGCCATCCTTGAGCACCTCGATGCGCTGCACGGCCGCCATCGGCAGGCTGTTCAGGTCGACAAAGGTTTCCTGCAGGTTTTGCGCCGTGGCATAGCTGGCCACGCGCTTGCCGTTGACGAGGATCAAGGTATTTTTCTGGCCGATGCCGCGCAGCGACAGGCCCGAGGTGCCGGCCGAAAAGCTGCCCGTGTATTGTTCGTTGTAGCTGTTGCCGCTGTTGGCGGAGATGGCGCGCAGCACATCCGAGACGCTGGTCTTGCCGCTGGCTTTCAATTCCTTGGCGGTGATGACCTGCACGGCGCTGGCGCCCTCCTTTTCGCTGACGCGGATATTCGAACCGGTGACGTTGACGCGCAGCATCTCCTCCTGGGCATGGACGAAGGCGGGAAAGGCGGCGGCGATGGCAAGACTGATGGCGAGTGGTTTGAACATGGTTTCCTCTTATTGGGATTGCAGCCTTTTTCCGATAAAAAAGGCCGAGCAGGGGCACGCGGACCGGGTGGACCAGCGGGCAAACGACAACGAAACGGATGGGAGTGACTTACGGGATGCGTGGACGGCCACGCATCGGCATCCACTGCGCCATGCATTGCATGGTCAGCTGATGACGAGTGGCGTAAAAACTGGCAGAAGGGGGAGAACGCAACATAAAAGACACCGGTAAGCGGGGAATGGCCACTATATCGCGGCGCCTTTATGGCGTGAACGAATTAAAAATTGAATGTATATACGATTTGGATCTAAGCACTTGTCGTTTGACAACATTCAGGCATCGGCGATGGCCGCGGACGGGCCAGCGGGCGCCTGCGCCGCGCGGCGCGCCTGCACGCGCCACCAGTACCAGGAAATCAGGGCATTGACCCAATAGGCCGCATACAGCACGGCCGTCAGGTGCAGGCCGCGGCTGTAGTAGAGCGGCACGGCCACGGTGTTGACCAGCAGCCAGAAACCCCAGGTTTCGATGCGCCGGCTCATCAGCAAGAATTGCGCGACGATGCTAAATACCAACACTGCCGAATCGATGAAGGGCGCGTAGGCATTCGTGAAGCGGTGCAGCAGCAGGCCGTAGATCACCACGGAAGCGATGCCGGCCGGCACCACCCAGGCCAGGCTGCGCCAGCCCGTGCGCGTGATCGGCAAGGGCTGGCCGCCGGCGCCGCGCCGCCATTGCAGCCAGCCGATGATGCAGGTGACGATGAAAAACAGTTGCAGCATCACGTCGGCGTACAGGTTGACCTGGAAAAACAGGACGGCAAACAGCACGCAGCCGACAATGCCGATCCACCAGGAATGAATATTGTTGCGTCCGGCCAGAACGATGGAAGCAGTCATCAGTACATTGGCGGCGATCTCGAGCGGGGCAGTCAAGCGGTCTTCCTTTGCGGGGCAGTGGTGGCACCGCGTCACTATAGCCGATTACACTGCACGGTGTTCGCCGTCCCCGAGGCGAAAACGGCGGGGCCGGGAAGAAAAAACGCGCAAAAATCCAGGAAATGCGCTCCGGAGGGGCATTCAGCCGCCGCAGCCCTTGACTTCCATGGCCATTCTGGCAAATTGAATATCAAGTTGAAACTCTAGGGAAGCTCCGTATGCGCATGCGCCATCTCCTGTTTGCGGCAGTGCTGGGCGTATCTGCCCTGCCCGCCGTGGCCTGCCGCATGACGATGGCGCTGGAGCAATGGCCGCCGTATGTCTACCGCGATGCCCAGGGCCGCTACACGGGCCTGGACCTGGAGTTGCTGCAAGCCATTTTCAAGGAAGCCCGGTGCACCCTGGTCACCTTGCCGGAACTGCCCACCGCGCGGCGCCAGCTGCTGTTTCAGAAAGGGGGACTGGACCTGATGCTGGCCGCGTCCGAGACGCCGGAACGCCAGTCCTATGCCCGCTTTTCCATCTCGTACCGCGACGAGACCGTGGGGCTGTTCAGCAAGGCCGGCGCGCCCGGCGGCCAGCGCCAGATCGCCAGCTTCGCGCAGCTCGCGGGCGGCAAGTCGACCTTGCTGGCGCCCAAAGTGGGCTGGTATGGCGCACAGTACGCGGCGGCCCGGCCGGTGCTGGAAAAGGCCGGCCGCCTGAATGCGTTCGGCAGCTTCCAGCAAGGCGTGCGCATGCTCGATGCGGGCCGCGCCGACCTGCTGCTGGGCGACGTGCTGGCCGTGCGCCACGAGGCGCGCCAGCAGGGCGTGGCCCTGGACGCCCTGCCCTTCCTGGCCCTGCGCGCGCCCGTGCACCTGATGCTCAATGCACGCAATACCAGCGCCGCCGACCTGGCGCGCCTGAACGCCGCCATCACGCGCCTGGAACAGCGCGGCACGCTGCCGGCGATCCGCGCCCGCTATGAAGCGCCGTAGCGGCGCTCAGCCCCTGGCAGCCGCTTCCAGGATCTCCAGCCGGGTTTCCCGGCCATTCTTTTGCACGCCCTGCGCCTTGTCGTAGCTTTCGATCAGCGCGCGATACGGCGGCACGATATGGTCGGTCATGATGGCGGCAAACTCCATCGCATCGGCGCGGTTCCAGGTGCTCATCACTTCGGCCAGCACGGCATACGTGTCGATCGGCACGGCGCCGGCCTGCGTCACGCGCGCCATGGTGATGTCGGTGGCCATCTTCGACCAGTTGCCCGAGGCGTCGATGATGGCAAACACCTTGTAGCCGGCCGCCAGCGCGCTGATGGCGGGAAAAGCCATGCACACGCTGGTGAGCGTGCCGGCGATCAGCAGCGTCTTGCGGCCCGTCTTTTCGATGGCCTCGACCCAGGCCGGATTGTCCCAGGCATTGATCTGGCCCGTGCGCGGGATGTAGACGGCTTCCGGGTTGAAATGGTGGATTTACGGGATCAGGGGACCGTTCGGGCCATCAGGCACGGAAGCGGTGGTGAAGGTCGGCATGTTGGCCAGGCGCGACAGCTTGGCCAGCGCCGTGACGTGGCCGCGCAGCACGTGCTGTTCGATGTCGCGCACCAGCTGGAACAAGCCGCTCTGGTGGTCAATCAGCAGCATGACGGCGTCGTCGGGGTCTATCATCGGCGGCAAGCCCTGGAAGTTGGCGGGGGTGCTCATGGTGGTCTCCTGGAAAACCATGCCGCGGGATGCGGCATGGGTACTGCTCAAAGTGATTTACTTCTCGATGCGGGCGAAGCGGCCGCTGTTGAAATCCTCGAACGCCTGCACGATTTCCGCCTCGGTATTCATGACGAACGGGCCGTGGCCGACGATGGGTTCGTCGATCGGCTCGCCGCTCAGCAGCAGTACCACGGCATCGTTGTTCGCCTCGATGGTGATGCTGTCGCCATCGCGCTCGAACAAGGCCATCTGCGCTTCGCGCACCACGCTCTCGCCGTTGACCAGCACCGTGCCGTGCAGGACGATCAGCGCCGTGCTCCAGCCTTTGTTCACGGGCAGTTCCGCCAGCTTGCCCTGGGCCAGGCGCATGTCCCACACCTGCATCGGCGAGAACGTGCGGGCCGGGCCATGCTGGCCACCGAAGTCGCCGGCGATCACGCGCACCGCGCCGGCGCCATCGGGCAGCGCCACGGTGGGAATGGTGTCGCTGGTGATGGCCTGGTAGCCGGGCGCCGTCATCTTGTTTTTGGCCGGCAGGTTGACCCACAGCTGCACCATTTCCAGCGTGCCGCCCGACTGCGTGAAGGCGGGCGAGTGAAACTCTTCATGCAGGATGCCGGCGCCGGCCGTCATCCACTGCACGTCGCCGGGACCGATCACGCCGCCCTGCCCCGTCGAGTCGCGGTGCGCCACTTCGCCCTTGTAGACGATGGTCACCGTTTCAAAGCCCCGGTGCGGGTGCGAGCCGACGCCGGGAGGACGGGTGCCGGGTGCAAACTCGGCGGGGCCTGCATAGTCGAGCAGCAGGAAGGGGCTCAGCTGCTTGCCATGGCCGTTGTACGAAAACATCGAGCGCACGGGAAAACCGTCGCCTACCCAGTGCTGGCGCGGTGCGCTGTAGATACCGGTAATTTTGTTCATTTCGCTCTCCTGTTCGGGTATGCATTACGATGGAGACAGAATACGCTTGCAACGATAAGCGCGGTAGACGGTAAAATTCGCCATCAGCGTTCCAAGAATAGAACGATCAAGGAGGCGGCATGCAGGATCTGAACGACTTGTATTACTTTGTGCAGGTGGTCGACCATGGCGGCTTCGCCCCGGCCGGACGCGCGCTGGGCATGCCGAAATCCAGGCTGAGCCGGCGCATCGCGCTGCTGGAAGAACGCCTGGGCGTGCGCCTGCTGCAGCGCACGACGCGCCACTTTTCCGTCACCGACGTGGGGCTGTCGTTTTACGAGCATTGCAAGGCCATGCTGGTGGAAGCGGAAGCGGCGCAGGAAGCGATCGAACTGACGCGCGCTGCGCCGCGCGGCACGGTGCGCCTGTCCTGTCCCGTCGCCCTGCTGCACACGCTGGTGGGCCCCATGCTGGCCCGCTTCATGCGCGACCATCCGCAAGTGACCTTGCTGCTGGAAGCGACCAACCGCCGCGTCGACCTGGTGGCCGAAGGCATCGACGTGGCCATCCGCGTGCGCCCGCCGCCGCTGCCCGACAGCGACCTGGTGCTGCGCGTGCTGGCCGAGCGCAGCCAGTGCATGGTGGGCAGCCCGCTGCTGTTCGCCGGCGCGCCCGCGCCGAAGGCGCCGGCCGACCTGGCCGACTGGCCCAGCCTGGCCCTGGGCACGCCGCAACAGCACTATCAGTGGGATTTGCACGGCCCGGACGGCGCACGCGCCCAGCTGCGCCACGTGCCGCGCTTCGTCACGGGCGACATGCTGACCTTGCGCGACGCGGCCGTGGCTGGCGTGGGCGTGGTGCAGCTGCCAGCCATGATGATAGCCGAGCAGATCGCCGATGGCAGCCTGCTGCCGCTGATGGAGCAATGGCGACCGCAGCGCGAAATCATCCATGCCGTATTCCCTTCGCGGCGCGGCCTGCTGCCGGCCGTGCGCGCGCTGATCGACTACCTGGCGCACGGCTTCGCCGCGCTGGAGGAAGAATGAGGGTTTTCAGGTACGATGGCATCCTCTCCCAACGCCTGGACGCCGCATGCGTTTATTGATTCTGTCGGACCTGCACCGTGAGCTATGGCGCGACGAAGCGCCGCAAGGCGACCTTGCGCTCAGCTATCCCGACGTCGTGATCCTGGCCGGCGACATCGACACGGGCGCCCGCGCCGTCGCCTGGGCGGCCAGCGCGTTTGCGGGACTGCCCGTGCTGTACGTGCACGGCAACCACGAAGGCTATGGCCACCACCTGGACAAGGTGTGCCAGGAGCTGCGTACCGCCTGCGCCGCCACGCCGAACGTGCATTTTCTCGACGCGGCTACGCACATCATGGATGACCCGGCGGGCAACAAGGTGCGCTTCCTGGGCGCCACCCTGTGGACGGATTTCCGCCTGCTGGGCGACGACACGCGGCAGGCGGCCATGCGCGACGCGGAGGCCGTCATGAACGACTACAAGCGCATCCGCCTGGCCAACATGGGCTTTCGCAAGCTGCGCGCGGCCGACACGGCCATGTTCCACGCGCAGCAAAAAGCATGGCTGGCGCGCGAGCTGGCGCAGCCCTTCGATGGGCGCACCGTGGTCGTCAGCCACATGGCGCCGTCGCTGCAATCGGTGGACGACGCGTATGGCAGCGAAGCGTGTTCGCCCGCCTACGCTTCGCGCCTGGACGAGCTGGCCGCGCAGGCCGACCTCTGGGTGCATGGCCACATCCACGCCTCGCGCGACTACCGGATCGGCCCGTGCCGCGTGGTCAGCAACCCGTGCGGCTACAAGACGCGCAGCGGCGCGCCGCAAAATCCCGCTTTCGATCCGAACTACATCGTCGAGCTGCCAGCCCTTAATCGTCAGGCTTGAGACGGCCCGCCAGCCATTGCTGCAGGCGGTGCTTGCCGGCCCGGCGCGCCGCGCGCGGCGACGCCTCCGACTGGTGCGCGCCGGCGCCGCCGCGCAATCTGGCGGCCGCCACCAGCGGGTTGCGCGGCTTGGGCGTGGCTTTCAGTTTGATTTTCATATTGCCTCCTTTCAGCCCTTGATGCAGACGACCTGGCGCAAGCTATGCACCACCTCCACCAGGTCGCTCTGGTGCGCCATGACGGCGTCGATATTCTTATAGGCAGCCGGAATTTCGTCGACCACGCCGCCATCCTTGCGGCACTCGATGCCGGCCGTCTGCTCGGCCAGGTCGAAGCGGTTGAAGCGGCGCTTCGCCTCGCTGCGGCTCATGCTGCGCCCCGCCCCGTGCGAACAGGAACAGAACGATTCCGGCTTGCCCTTGCCGCGCACGATGAAGCTGCGCGCGCCCATGCTGCCGGGGATGATGCCCAGCTCGCCCTGCCGCGCCGAAATGGCGCCCTTGCGCGTCACATATAGATCTGCATTGCCGTGCGTTTCGCGCGCGATGTAGTTGTGGTGGCAGTTGATGGCCTCGCCATCGAGCTGGAACGGCGGCGCAAACTTCGCCAGTACATCGAGCACGCGGCGCATCATTTCGCTGCGGTTGAGCAGCGCATAGTCCTGCGCCCAGTCCACCGCTTCCACGTAGTCGTCGAACACCGTGGAACCTTCGCTCAGGTACGCCAGATCCGCATCCGGCAATTGCAGCTGGTGGCGCCGCATGTCCTTCTGCGCGGCGGCGATGAAATAGCGGCCGATGGCATTGCCGATGCCGCGCGACCCCGAATGCAGCATGACCCACACGCGCTGTTCCTCGTCGAGGCAGATTTCAATGAAATGGTTGCCGCCGCCCAGGGTGCCCGCCTGGCAGATCCACGTGCGCTCGAACTGGCGCAGCATCTTGGCAATGCCGCGGTGCCGGTCGACGATGCGCTCCAGGCGGCCGCCGAGAGGACGCGCGGCGCGCGCATGGCGCGAGCCCTGCACGCGGCTCCAGTCGTGCTGCTCGAAGCCGACGGGCACGTCCGCTTCGATGGCGCTGCGCAGGCGCGCCAGGTTGTCGGGCAGCTGGCTGGCCGTCAGGGTCGTGCGCACGGCGTTCATGCCGCAACCGATGTCGACGCCGACGGCGGCCGGAATGATGGCGCCGCGCGTGGGAATCACGCTGCCGACGGTGGCGCCGATGCCGGCATGCACGTCGGGCATGGCCGCCACATGCGGATGGACGATGGACAGGCTGGCGATATTGTGCAGCTGGCGCAGCGCCTGCGCATCGATATCGTCGGTAAAAATATGCACGGGCACATGGGCGCCGCGCAATGTCTGGTGGATGGGCATAACGTATTCCTTGGTCTTGTCGTTATGCCGGGGCCCCTATGAAACAAAAAACCCCGGCGAGTTTCCTCACCGGGGTTTTGAAGGACACCGGCTCGGGATCGGCAACGTGCCGATGGCCCCGAGCGTCATGCACGGGGCTAGTGGTAGTACTTGCTGCCAGCCTGCTCGAACATGGGTATCCTTTCCTTTGTCTGGTTAATCTGAACTGCGGACAGTGATTCTGCACCGTATGCTGCAGTGCGTCAACCGCTTTTCATGGTGCATGCGCCAACGTTGTTATTTTGTCGCAGCCGCTTTCTCCTTTGCGATGCGCGCATCGAGCTTCGCTTCATTCCTGGCAGCGTAGTTGCTGCACGCCTGCGTATCGATGAAGGGATTCGGCGTGACGCCTTCCAGCAGTTGCGTAAGTTTCAGGTCGCCGCCGGAATGGTCCGGGTGGGCCGAGATCAGGATATCGCAGGGCAGCCTGGCGAAGTCCTGCATGACGCGGCGAAAGGCCGGTGTCAGATCCCCATGGCGCTCATCGCCCAGGTAATGAAAATCGTCGGCTGCCACCGGCGTGAGGCTGGCGCCGAACACCACGCTCAGGCAGTCTTCGCGCTGCGCATCTTCGCACGAGACCCAGGTCCAGCTGGTGCTGCCCGGCGTATGGCCGGGCGTGTAGCGCGCCGTGATGGTCACGCCGCCCAGCTGCAGGGTTTCGCCATCGGCGATCTCGCGCACGTTCTCCACGGCCGGCATGGGATCGATTTCGCCCGCTTGCGGGTCCTGGGCGAGCACCGCTCCCGCGCGCAGCGCCTGCGCGCCCAGCGGGCTGGCGACCACTTGCGCGCCGCTGTCGCGGGCCAGGGCGGCGATGCCGCCCGAATGGTCGAAATGCGCTTCCGTATTCAGGATGAATTTGATGTCTTGCAGGCGAAAGCCCAGCTCGAGGATATGCTCCTTGATGGCGGCCACCGATTGCGGCAACGCGCCATCGATCAGGATCAAGCCTTCGCGCGTGTCGATCAGCACCACGCTCAGGCCGCCCACGCCCACGTAATACGTGTCGCCGTGGATGCGCGCCGGCTGCTGCGGGCGGTTCCACTGCGCCGCGTAGGGCGAGGCGATCGGCTGCGTCAGTGGATCGATGGCGGGCGTGGCGGCATGCGCCGTCAACGGCAGCGCCATGGCTGCCAGCGCGACGCTCAGCAAGGTCTTGGAAAAGAAGAAAGGCGGCATGCGGCTCCCGGAGTGTATGCTCGATGATTGATGCCATAGGGTAACGTCGCCAGCCTCGCGCGGTCAAGCAGACGGGTACGCTTGCCGTCCATCCCGCCAATTGCGCTACGATAGAGGCCCGTTGACTGCCGTGCGCCTTGCCGCGCCCACTGCCATGCGTTTGCTGATCCTGTCCGACCTGCACCTGGAAGTCTGGGGTGAAGAATCCCCCGCCATCGACCTTGCCTCCTGCCGCCCCGACGTGGCGATCCTGGCCGGCGACATCGCCACGGGCAGCCAGGCCATCGCCTGGGCCGCGCGCACCTTTGGCGCCCTGCCCGTGCTGTATGTGCACGGCAATCACGAAGGTTATGGATATCAGCTGGAACACATGCAGGACGCCGTGCGCGACGCCTGCGCCAGCGCCAATGCGCAAGGCGCCAGCATCCGCCTGCTCGACGGCGATGCCGTGACGCTCGGCGGCGTGCGCTTCCTCGGCATCACCCTGTGGACGGATTTCCTGCTGTTCGGCGCCGAGCGCCAGCAAGAGGCCCTGCAGGCGGCGCAAGCCTACATGCCCGACTACAAGCGCATCAGCACGGGCGGCGACACGCCGCGCCTGCTGTGCGCCACCGACACGGCGCAGCTGCACGCACAGCACCGCGCCTGGCTGGCGCGGCAGCTGGCGCAACCGTTCGATGGCAAGACCGTCGTCATCACGCACATGGCGCCCTCGATGCTGTCGGTGGAAGCGCAGTACGCGACGAACCTGGGCTCGCCCGCGTTCGCCTCGCAGCTGGACGAGCTCGTGGCGCAGGCGGACCTGTGGGTGCATGGCCACATGCACGCCTCGCTCGACTATCGCATAGGCGGCTGCCGCGTCGTGTGCAACCCCTGCGGCTACAGGCGGCCGGACGGCACACCGGAAAACGAGCGTTTTGACGCCGGCTTCATCGTCGACCTGGCCAGCACCGTTTAACGTTTTTCATAGCGCAGCTGCACCACGCCGCTGGGCAGCTGGCGCGTGCCATTGAGCCGCCAGTCGCTGCGCGGCAAGCCATCCTCGAACAGGCGGACACCCTTGCCCAGCACCACGGGCAGCACGGACAAGGTGAGACTGTCGATGACGCCTTCGCGCAAGGCCGCGCGGATGACGGCGCCGCCGTCGATGTACACATGGCGGCAGCCTGCTTCGGCCAGCCGCGCCAACACTTCCCGCACGCTGCCTTCGCAGCGCTCTTCCCCATGCCGCGGCGCGAAGTCGCGGTGGCTCAATACCGCCACGCGCTTGCCCGCATACGGCCATGGCTCGAAGCCCAGCACGGCGTCGTAGGTGGTGCGGCCGATCAGCAAGGTATCGACCTGCTCCATCAATTGCGTGTAGCCGGTAGCCTCGGGCGTATCGGGGGCCAGTTCGGCCAGCCAGGACAGGTCGCCGTTTTCTCCCGCGATGCAGCCATCGAGACTGATGCCGAGAAAGACGCTGACGAAAGGTTGTTGCATGATGTGTCCTCCAATTAATTCTACAGTGTAGAATTATGCCCATGAACTCCACAAAACTTCAAGCCATTGCAAATCCCGTGCGGCGCGCGGGTCGTCCCCGCCGCGTCGCGCCCGCGCTCGACAACGCCGCCATCCTGCAGGCCGCCCTGGCCCTGCTGGAAGAAAAAGGCGAAGCGTTTTCCATGCGCGCGCTGGCGCACAGCCTGGGCGTCGACGCCATGGCGCTGTATCACTATTACGCGGGGAAAGAGGAACTGCTGCTGGCCTTGATGGCGCAGCGTTTTATCACGCTCGACCCGCGGCAGCCGCCGTTTACGTCCCGCCAGGCACCCCGGCGGCGTTTGCTGGCGCTATGCGCGCTGTACCTGGAACTGGTCAGCGCCACGCCGTATTTCGTGCGCCTGATGGCGCGCGGCCTGGTCACGCAAGCGGACGTGGCCGAACGGTTTGCGGCGCTGTTCGACCTGGCCGTCGATGGCCTGGCGCTGGACAGAAAAACCCGCTTGCGCGGGCGCGATGCGCTCGTCGATTTCCTGCACGGCTACGCGCTGGCGGGCCGGCCAGCCAGCGAGACCGGCTGGCATGCCTCGGTCGGCCTGATCCTGGCGGGCATGCGCGCCGCCGTTCAGGCAGGCGCTTAATTGAACTGCTTGAAGTTTGGCTTGCGCTTTTCAAAGAAAGCCGTAAACGCTTCCTTCGCTTCCGCGCCGCCCAGCATGGCGCTGAACAGTTTGTTTTCCTCGGCGATGGCGGCCTTCATCGGCTCCATGCGGCTTTGCTTCATCAGGCGCTTGGTGGCGCGGATCGAGGCGGCCGGCAGGGCTACCAGCTTGGCGGCCTGGCCTTGGGCGAACGTCATCAGCTCGTACAGGGGCACGACTTTCGACACGAGGCCCATTTCCAGCGCTTCCTGCGCGGGGAAGGATTCGCCCAGCATCAGTTTTTCCGCCGCGCGCGGGTAGCCGGCCAATTGCGCGAACAGCAGGCTGGAACCGAATTCCGGGCACAGGCCCAGTTGCGTGAACGGCATCGAGAAGCTGGCGTTATCGGCCGCATACACCAGGTCGCAATGCATGAGCAAGGTAGTGCCGATGCCGATGGCGGGGCCGGAGACGGCGGCCACCACGGGCTTGCTGCTGCCGTACAGGGCGCGCATGAACTGGAACACGGGACGGTCATGGTCGAGCGAGCCATCCTTCGGGCGCGCCGTCTTCATGAAATCATCGAGGTCGTTGCCGGCCGTGAAAATCTCGCGCTTGCCGCAGATCAGGATGGCGCGCACGGCGTCGTCGCTCTCCGCCGCCACCAGCGCATCGGCCAGGGTCTGGTACATGGCGCCCGTGATCGCATTCTTGCGTTCCAGGCGGTTGAATTCCAGGGTCAGAATACCCTCGCTCGTGCTGCACAAAATATCCATGTCGTCTCCAAATGATAAAGGGCGCCGGAGTCATCCCACAGCGCCCTGTTTTATTGCTTTAGCCCGTCAAACTCAGACGCGTTCGAAAATTCCGGCGGCGCCCATGCCGGCGCCCACGCACATGGTGACCATGCCGTACTTCTGCTTGGTGCGCTGCAACGCGTGGATCACGGTGGCGGCGCGGATGGCACCGGTGGCGCCCAGCGGGTGGCCCAGGGCGATCGCGCCGCCCATCGGGTTCACTTTGGCCGGGTCCAGGCCCAGGTCGCCGATGACGGCCAGTGCCTGTGCGGCAAACGCTTCGTTCAGCTCGATCCAGTCCAGCTGGTCTTGCGTGATGCCGGCGGCGGCGCACGCTGCCGGAATGGCAAATTTCGGACCGATGCCCATGATTTCCGGCGGCACGCCGCGCACGGCGAACGAGGAGAATTTCGCCAGCGGGGTCAGGTTATGCTCGCGCAGAATTTTTTCGCTGACGATCAGCAGCGCACCGGCGCCGTCGGACATCTGCGAGCTGTTGGCGGCCGTGACGCTACCCTTGGCGGCAAACACCGGCTTGAGCTTGGCCAGCGACTCCATCGACGAATCGGCGCGCGCGCCTTCGTCCGTGTCGACCGTGCGGCGCGTCACGTCCACCTGGCCGGTGGCCAGGTTCGGCGTGCGCGTGATGATTTCCACGGGCGTCGTTTCCGCCTTGAAGAAACCGGCTTGCTGCGCGGCGATGGCGCGGCGATGCGATTCGACGGAGAACGCGTCCTGCTGTTCGCGCGACACTTTCCATTGCTGCGCCACTTTTTCGGCCGTCAGGCCCATGCCGTAAGCCATGCCGATGTTTTCATCGCTGAACATGTCCAGGTTCATCGATGGGTGATGGCCCATCATCGGCACCATCGACATCGATTCGATGCCGCCGGCGATCATCACGTCGGCTTCGCCCACGCGGATGCGGTCGGCCGCCATGGCAATGGCCGTGATGCCCGATGCGCAGTAGCGGTTGACGGTGACGCCGCCCACGGTCTTCGGCAAGCCGGCCAGCAGCACCGAGTTACGCGCGATATTGAAGCCCTGCTCCGCTTCCGGGAACGAGCAGCCGATGATGGCGTCGGTGATCAATGCCGGGTCCAGGCCAGGCGCCTGTGCCAGTGCCGATTGCAGCACGCGCACCAGCAGGTCGTCCGGACGGGTGTTCTTGAACATGCCGCGCGGCGCCTTGCCGATCGGGGTGCGGGTTGCAGAGACGATGTACGCGTCTTGAAGTTGTTTGCTCATTTTGTTCTTTCAAAGATGTTGAACGAAGTTCGTGTTCTGTCGAATGTCCGGGGTAGAGGCCTATCGCTTCTGCGACAAATACCAGTCCACCGTCACCTGTGCCGCCAGCGTGCCTTCAGAGTCGAAGATATCGACTTCCACGGGAAACGCCACCTTGCCATCCTGCGCCAGCTGCGCCTTCAGTGCAGCCAGGTCGCCCGGTACCCGGCCTTCGGCGCGCGTCGCGCCCTTGGCCACCTTCTGGTACTGGATGCGCGACTCCTTGGCCACCGGGCGCAAGCCCAGTATCAGCTCGGCGAAGCCGCCCGCCATGGCCGCGCCGGAAGCCGTTTCGGCCAGGGTAAACAAGGCGCCCGCATGCTGCGTGCCCAGGTGATTATTCAGTCTGGGATCTTCCGGCATCGACACCTTCGAGGTGCCGGCGCCGATTTCGTCGATGCTGATCCCCAGCAGCCGCACGAAGGGCAAGGTGTCCATCATCTGTTGTTTGATACGGTCATACACCATGCTTGGCCTCACGCGCAGTAATACTTGAAATACGAGGGACAGGATCGTCATCGACGCTGTGCTTAGTTGCGTACCGGTTTACCGGTCTGCATCATGCCCATGATCCGTTCCTGGGTTTTCGGATGGTTCAACAGCTCCAGGAATGCCTTGCGTTCCATATCCAGCAGCCACTGTTCGCTGACGAAACTGCCCTGGTCCACGTCGCCGCCCGATACGATCTCGGCGATCATCTCGCCCAGCTTGAAATCGTGCGCCGAAATGAAGCCGCCGTCGCGCATGTTGACCAGCTGCGCCTTGATCGTGCCCCAGCCGTAACGGCCCGTCACCTGGATCAGCGAAGGCAGTTGCGGACGGAAGCCCGCGTCGAACATGGCGCGCGCTTCGACCTTGGCCACGTGCAGCAGCTCGTAGGCGTTGAACACGATCACGTCGTCTTCCTTCAGGTAGCCCATTTTCTTCGCTTCCAGCGCCGATTTCGACACGTTGGCGGTGGCTGCATTGGTGAAGCCCGTTTTCAGGAATTGCAGGATGTCGTTGCCCTTGGCTTCCTTGTAGGCGCGCTGCGCCGCTTCCTTCAGGCCGCCGCCGGCTGGAATCAGGCCCACGCCCACTTCCACCAGGCCGATGTACGACTCGATCGAGGCCACGCGCTTCGACGCGTGCAGCGCCAGCTCGCAACCGCCGCCCAGTGCCAGGCCAGCGACCGCGGCGATCACCGGCACGTTCGCGTATTTCAGCGACATGAAGGTGTTCTGCAGTTCGGCGATGATCGGATCGACGGCTTTCACGCCGCCTTGCATGAACGCAGGCAGGGCCGATTGCAGGTCGGCGCCGGCCGAGAAGGCGCCGCCTTCGGCTGCGTCGGCGTGCCAGATCACCAGGCCCTTGAAGTTCTTCTCGGCTTCGGCCAGCGCGAGCTTGAGTCCGTTGATCACGCCTTCGCCGATCACGTGCATCTTGGTCTTGAACGAGATGATCAATACATCGTCGCCCGTATGCCAGACGCGCACGGATTCGTCTTCGAAGACGGTGGTGCCGGCGGTCTTGCCGTCGATGGCGCCGCTGCCCAGCACTGGCGCGCGGAATGGCTGGCGGTCGTACACGGACAGGGTCGAACGGGGCACGAAGCTGTTCGACACGGCGGAGTACGAACCTTCCGGCGTGTGCACGCCGCCTTTTTCAGCGACCGGGCCTTCGAAGACCCAGGCTGGCAGCGGTGCATTGCACAGCGCGTGGCCGGCGTCGATGTCTTCCTTGACCCAGTTGGCCACTTGCAGCCAGTTCGATGCCTGCCACGTTTCAAACGGGCCCACGTTCCAGCCGAAGCCCCAGCGCATGGCGAAGTCGATGTCGCGCGCATTGTCGGCCACGGTGTCCAGGTGGATGGCGATGTAGTGGAAAGCGTCGCGGAAGATCGCCCACAGGAACTGGCCTTGCGGGTTCGTCGATTCGCGCAGCGCCTTCATCTTCTTGACCGGGTCCTTTTCCTTCAGGATGCGGGCGATGATGTCGGCAGCCTTGGCGCCGCCGGCCACGTATTCACCGGTGGCGAAGTCCAGGCGTTGGATTTCCTTGCCGACCTTCTTGTAGAAGCCCGCGCCGCTCTTCTGGCCCAGCGCGCCTTTTTCCACCAGCGATGCCAGCACGGCCGGCGTCTTGTAGACGGCAGCGAACGGGTCGTTCGGCAGGTAGTCCTGCATGGTCTTGATCACATGGCCCATGGTGTCCAGGCCGACCACGTCCGCCGTGCGGAAGGTGCCCGACTTGGCGCGGCCCAGCTTGGAGCCGGTCAGGTCGTCGACGACGTCCACGGACAGGCCGAATTTTTCCGCTTCGTGCACGATGGCCAGGATGCCGAACACGCCAACGCGGTTGGCGATGAAGTTCGGCGTGTCCTTGGCGCGGACTACGCCCTTGCCCAGGGTGGTGGTCAGGAAGCCTTCCAGCTGGTCGGAAATCTCAGGCTTGGTGAACGCGGTCGGGATGATCTCGACCAGGTGCATATAGCGCGGCGGGTTGAAGAAGTGCACGCCGCAATAGCGCGATTTCAGGTCAGCGTCGAAGCCTTCGGCCAGCTTGGTGATCGACAGGCCCGAGGTGTTCGAGGCGAAGATCGCGTTCGGGCCGATGTGCGGGGCCACCTTCTGGTACAGGTCGTGTTTCCAGTCCATGCGCTCGGCGATGGCTTCGATAATCAGGTCGCAACCGGCCAGCAGGTCCAGGTTGTCTTCGTAGTTGGCCACCTGGATCAGCGCAGCGTCATCCTTGTTGCCCAGCGGCGCAGGCGACAGCTTTTTCAGGTTCTCGATGGCGCGCAGCACGATGCCATTCTTCGGACCTTCCTTCGCAGGCAGGTCGAACAGCACGACCGGCACTTTCGCGTTGATGCAGTGGGCGGCGATCTGCGCGCCCATCACGCCGGCGCCCAGGACGGCTACTTTTTTAACGATGAAATTGGTCATATTTTCCTCAAGTCTTAGAACAGGTCTGCGTCGAGTGCCATCAGGTTGGCCGAACCGGAACGCGCCTGACGGATCAGGGTTGCCGTTTCAGGCTGCAAGCGGGCGAAGTAGAAACGTGCGGTAGCCAGTTTGGCGGTGTAGAACTTGTCGCCGCTGGACTCTTTTTCGAGGGCGATCTTGGCCATCTGCGCGAACAGGTAGCTGTAGATCATGTGGCCGACGACGCGCAGGTAAGGCACGCATGCCGCGCCCACTTCGTCCGGATTCTGGAATGCCTTCATGCCGATTTCCATGGTCAGCTTGGTGACTTTGTCGCCCAGGTCGCCCAGTGGGGTGACGAATTCGCTCATCGCTTCATCGGTGCCGTTGTCTTCGACGAAAGCCTTGATCTTTTCGCCGAACTTGCGCAGCTTGGCGCCGTTGTCGCCCAGGATCTTGCGGCCCAGCAGGTCCAGCGACTGGATCGTGTTCGTGCCTTCGTAGATCATGTTGATGCGCGCGTCGCGCACATACTGTTCCATGCCCCATTCCGAGATGTAGCCGTGGCCGCCGAACACTTGCATCGCGTCCGAGGTGGCGATCCAGGCGTTGTCGGTGATGAACGCCTTGATCACGGGCGTCAGCAGCGCCACTTCGTCGGCCGCTTCCTTGCGCACGTCGGCGTCAGGGTGGTGCAGTTCGCGGTCGATCTGCAGCGCCACGTAGGAAGTGAAGGCGCGCGCGCCTTCGGCGTAGGCTTTGCCCGTCAACAGCATGCGGCGCACGTCAGGGTGCACGATGATGCGGTCGGCCGGCAGTTCCGGATTCTTGATGCCGGACAGCGAACGCATTTGCGTGCGGTCCTTGGCGTAGATCAGCGCGTTCTGGTAGGCGATTTCCGTCAGGCCCAGCGACTGCATGCCCACGCCCAGGCGGGCCGCGTTCATGAAGACGAACATGGCGTTCAAGCCCTTGTTCGGCTGGCCGATGATCCAGCCTTTCGCGCCGTCCAGGTTCATCTGGCAGGTCGAATTGCCGTGGATGCCCATTTTTTCTTCGATGGCGCCGCAGGTGATGGGGTTGCGCGCGCCCACCGTGCCGTCTGCGTTCGGCAGGAATTTCGGCACCAGGAACAGCGAGATGCCTTTCGAGCCTTCCGGCGCGTCCGGCACGCGGGCCAGCACCAGGTGCAGGATGTTTTCCGCCATGTCGTGCTCGCCGGCCGAGATGAAGATCTTGTTGCCGGTGATGGTCCAGGAACCGTCCGCCTCAGGCAGCGCTTTCGAGCGCAGCAGGCCCAGGTCGGTGCCGCAGTGCGGTTCGGTCAGGCACATGGTGCCCGTCCATTCGCCCGACACCAGCTTCGGCAGATACACTTCCTTCTGGTGGTCGGTGCCGTGCTCCTTCAGGCACTCGTAGGCGCCGTGCGACAGGCCCGGGTACATGGACCAGGCCTGGTTCGACGAGTTCAGCATTTCATAGAACGAGTTGTTCAGCACGACGGGCAAGCCCTGGCCGCCGTATTCCGGATCGCACGCCAGGGCCGCCCAGCCGCCTTCGACGTACTGCTTGTAGGCTTCCTTGAAACCTTTAGGCGTGGTCACGCTTTTCGTGACGGGATCGTGGTGACAGCCTTCGCGGTCGCCGGAGTGGTTCAGCGGGAACAATACTTCGGAGGTGAATTTGCCGCCCTCTTCCAGCACCTGGTTGATGATGTCGGCGTCGACGTCGGCGTACGACGGCATTTGCTTCAGTTCTTCTTCCACTTGCAGGAACTCATGCAGGACGAATTGCATATCCCGGATTGGCGCGACGTATTGACCCATAATTTTCTCCTGAAGGCGATTAGCTAAAGTGTTGTACTTGTGAACTGCGTGTGCGTTGCTGCGGATACTGCCTGACGGCTTATTTGCTTGTGACTGGATTCTGGTACGACGCCAGCAGGCGGACAAAGCCTGCCTGCGCCCGTTCGATGCTGCCCGGCACGCGCAGGAAGCGCGCATCGTGATGCAGGGCCAGGATCAGGCCATACATCTCGTACACCAGCTGCTGGGCGTCCGTGTCCGCTTTCAGGTCGCCCGTGGCGATCGATTGCTCGACACAGCGCAGCAGCGCGCCCTGCCAGGCCCGCACCATGGCCACCAGGGCTTCGCGGATGGGACCGGGACGGTCGTCATATTCGACGGCGCCGCTGATATAGATGCAGCCGGAAGCGATTTCCACGCTGACCCGCTTGACCCAGCGCGCAAACATCGATTGCAGGCGCTGGATGCCGCGTGGTTCTTTCATGCTGGGGAAAAAGACTTCTTGCTCGAAACGATAGTGGTAGAGCTTGAGCACTTCCATCTGCAAGTCTTCGCGCGAGCCAAAGTGGGCAAACACGCCCGACTTGCTCATGTTCATTTTGTCCGCAAGCAAGCCGATGGTCAGGCCTTCCAGGCCGTCGCGGCTGGACAAGTCCAGCGCCACGTCGAGGATGGCGGCACGGGTCAGTTCGCCCTTGCGCATGAATTTGACTGAAGTATTCAAGAGTACCGTTCTAAAAGTGATGTTGCCGATCTGGCGGACTGAAGCGAGGGTAAAAAAAGCACGCTTCGAAAAAATCCGAACGCTCGTACTATTATCCACTACCACGTAAAAGTCAAACGGGAACTTTAGAGCCGGCGTTCTATTGGTGCAGCGCAGCATTCTTCGGCCGCGCGATTGGTGCTGCTTTCGGGGCGGCAAACACGGGTTTTGCCCGGGATTGCCCCGGGTTTGCCCCGTCCATGCCGCTGCCGGCGTGCCTCAGTCGAGGCCGCCTGCCTTGCTCAGTTGACGGCGGTCGCGCTTGGTCGGCCGCCCCTTGATGGTGCTGCCGGGCTCGCGGAACAGCTTGCGCTCCTCGGCCAGCTGCTCGCGGCGGGCGATGCTGGCCGGCGTTTCCCCGTACAGCAGGCGCGCCACGGGCGCCGCGCCGCGCTTGTCGGACAAGCCCAGCACGGCCACTTCCCACGTCTCCGCGCCATTGTCGATGGCCAGCTCGTCGCCCACGCGCAGGCTGCGCGCCGGTTTCACGCGCTCGCCGCCCACTTTCACCTTGCCCGTGTCGACGGCCTCGCTGGCCAGGGAGCGCGTCTTGAAGAAGCGCGCGGCCCACAGCCATTTGTCCAGCCTTACCGTTGTCATATCGTTCATGCGTACTTGCCTACTGAAAAAATGCGCATCACCAGGCGGTACGCGAGAAACGCCGCTTCATAGCCAAGGCGGCGGAAACGGCCGATGTGCTTGAAATCGTCCTGGTGGATGACGATGCCGTCGGCCACGCCCTGCTCGATGTGCTGGCGCAGGCTTTGCGCAAACGCCACATCCTTGATGACCACGTTCGCTTCCTGGTTCAGGAACAGGCTCAGCGCATCGATATTGCTGGAGCCGACCGTCGCCCAGTCATCGTCGACGACGGCCACCTTGGCGTGCAGCTGCGTCTTGCGGTATTCGACGATCTTCACGCCGGCGGCCAGCAGCTTCGGATAAAACGAGTGCGCCACGGCATCCTGCATGCGGAATTCGCCCACGCCGATCAGCAGCACCACGTCGACGCCCCGCTGGGCCGCCTGGGCCAGCGCGCGGCGCAGCTTGTGGCCGGGCGCGAAATACGGGTTGGCCAGCATCACGCTTTTCCTCGCCTGGCCCAGCGCCTGCAGATAGGCGCGCTGGATGGTGCGGCGGTTGCGCAGGTTGTCGCGCACGACAAAGCCCGCCACCACGGGATTCTTCGCCAGTTCCTTGCTGACGACGCGCATCTTGCGGTACAGCTTGATGCGCCGCACCAGGTTCATCTTGCCCAATCGTGCCCATTGCGCCTGCACTTCCTCGTGGATGGCGTCCACCAGCGGACCCTTCACCTGCACGGCGAAATCCCAGCGCGGCGCTTCCAGGCTGATGTTGTGGTCGTAGTCGCAAAACATGTCGTCGTTGATATTGATGCCGCCCACCAGGGCAATCTCGCCATCGGCCACGCAGATCTTGCGGTGCGTGCGCGTGATGCCGCGCCGGAACCACGGGTTGAAGATGCGGTGGTGCACGCCGGCCGCTTCCAGCTCTGCATGCATGGCGTTGACCCGGCGGTTGCCCGTGCCGAACCAGTCCGTGATCATGCACACCAGCACGCCGCGCGCGGCCGCCCGCTTGAGCGCATCGAGCACCAGGGTGCCCGTGGCGTCGTCGGCAAAGATATAGGTTTCAAAATACACTTCCGAGCGCGCGCCGTCGATGGCGGCAATCAGCGCGGGGAAGTAATCGGTGCCGCAATACAGCAGCTGGATGTCGTTGTGGGCGATGAAATTGACTGTGCGCATGCCGGCAGTCTACGCGAGTTTCAAAGCAGCAACTATCGGCGCGTGGTCCGACAGTTTTGCCCACAAGGTGCCGTGCATCACTTGCGCGCCTTCCACGTGGAAACCGCGCACATAGATGCGGTCCAGGCGGAACCAGGGCAAGGCGGCGGGAAAGGTACGCGCAGGCACGGGCACGGGGGTTTTCGTCTGGCGCCGCGCCAAAGTGCGCACGAGGTCGCCCAGGGCCGAGTTCGACGCGCGCTGGTCGAATACTTCCACCACGCCCAGCGCATTGCGCAGCTTGTCGCTGAGCGTGTTGCGCCAGTCGTTGAAATCGCCCGCAATGATGACGGGCTCGCCATTCGGCGCCGATTCCATGACGGCATCGATCAGCGCCTGCGTCTGGCGGCCCCGTCCCGATTCGAACAGGCCCAGGTGGACGACATAACAATGCACGTCGGCCTGCGGCGTCTTGAGCACGCAGTGCAGGATGCCGCGCTGTTCGTAAGCGTGGTCGGAGACGTCGTGGTTGGTTTGCGAAGCGATGGGAAATTTGCTCAGCAAGGCGTTGCCATGGTGGCCATGGTCATACACGGCATTCATGCCGTACGCGGAATGGTGCTCGGCGCCGGCAAAAAACTCATGCTGCGACGCCTCGGGCCAATGTTTGTGGCCGTTTTTCTCGGCGCCATAGCGGGCTGCATTGCGGTCGTGCTTGCCCTGCACCTCTTGCAAAAAAACAACATCTGCATGGAACAGCGCGATCGCCTGCTTCAAGGCATGTACCCTGGGCAAGCCCCGCACGGAGGAGACACCCTTGTGTATATTATAAGTTGCTACGCGGATTTTCATGCATTGATTCTACTCCCAGACAGGCCCCGCGCGGCGCCCGCGTAGGTGCGCGTGCGCACCTAAACGAGCACAATCACGCACACCATCAGGCCAGCATGCGTCCCACGCCCGCCGTCACGCTGACGATCAGCGCCGTGATGCCGGCCGCCCAGACGATCTTGACGAGCAAGGGGGCGCCGCGCCAGGCCACCGTGCGCTTGCCCTTGGCAAACGCGCCCGGGTGCAGCAGCCAGCCGATGGCCATCAGCGGCATGCCGATGGGTGGCGTGCGGCCGGGCACGGTGGAGCTAAACAGCAGGAAGATAAAACACAGGCAGAAAACGATGCCCAGGGTGCCCAGCAGTTTTTGCTGCGCAGTCAAATGGAACCAGTTCAACATGGAATGCTTTCTAGGGAAATCAGGTGGGACGCGCCAGGCCCGTCATGGCCGGCAACTGCAAAATCGCTTCCGCGTTGGACGACGAGAAACAACGGTCGGCCGCCGCCAAGTACGGCAGCCACGCGTATTGCAAATGTTCGCGCGGACTCAGGGTGATGGCGATATCGCGCGGCACTTGCACGCTGAACACGTGCTCCGTGTTGCGCGTCACGCCAGGCGCATAACGGTGGCGCCAGATCGGGTAAATCTCGTACACGTTCGACAGCTGCCAGTCGCGCAGCACGATGTCGTTCCCATCGGCAACGATGCCGGTTTCTTCGCACAGTTCGCGCGCGGCCGTCTGCAGCAGCGGTTCATCGGCGGCATCGACGGAACCCGTCACGGATTGCCAGAAACCGGGCTGGCCCGCGCGTTCGATCAGCAAGACGTCCAGATCCGCCGTATGGATGACGACCAGCACGGAAACGGGAATTTTATGGCTCATATCAAGAATGAAAAAGGCGCCTCGCAGCGCCTTTTTTTGCCTCAGCAAGTAAAACGATAGCGGCTGCCTGGGCAGCCGCATGCTTCATTACACTACTTTTGGCTCGGCGCTGCGCAAACGGATGTGCAGTTCGCGCAGTTGCTTCTCGTCCACTTCCGACGGCGCATGGGTCAGCAAATCTTGCGCGCGCTGGGTTTTCGGGAAGGCGATCACGTCGCGGATCGATTCGGAACCCGTCATCATGGTCACGATACGGTCCAGGCCGAATGCCAGGCCGCCATGCGGTGGCGCGCCGTATTGCAGGGCGTCGAGCAGGAAGCCGAACTTCAGCTGCGCTTCTTCGGCATCGATCTTCAATGCACGGAAGACCTTGCTTTGCACTTCTTCGCGGTGGATACGGATGGAACCGCCACCCAGTTCCCAGCCGTTCAAGACCATGTCGTAGGCCTTGGCGATGCAGGCGCCCGGATTGGTTTCCAGCATGTCTTCATGGCCGTCTTTCGGCGCCGTGAACGGATGGTGGGTTGCCGTCCAGCGGTCCGCTTCTTCGTCGTGTTCGAACATCGGGAAGTCGACCACCCACAATGGCTTCCACACGTCTTCGAACAGGCCCGCCTTCTTGCCGAACTCGCTGTGACCGATTTTCACGCGCAGCGCGCCGATGGCGTCGTTGACGACCTTGGCCTTGTCCGCGCCGAAGAAGATCAGGTCGCCGTCCTGCGCGCCCGTCTGTTCGAGGATCGTGGCCAGCACGTCGGCAGGCAGGAACTTGACGATCGGCGACTGCAAGCCTTCAGGACCCTTGGCTTTCTCGTTGACCTTGATGTAAGCGAGGCCCTTGGCGCCGTAGATGGCGACGAACTGGGTGTAGGCATCGATTTCCGAACGGGGCATGCTGCCGCCTTGCGGTACGCGCAGGGCCACCACGCGGCCGTTCGGCATGTTGGCGGCGCCGTTGAAGACCTTGAATTCGACCGTCTTCATGACTTCGGTCAAGTCCGTGAAGGCCAGCTTGACGCGCATGTCCGGCTTGTCGGAACCGTACAGGCCCATCGCTTCGGCAAAGTCCATCACCGGGAACGGGTTCGGCAGGTCGATGTCCAGCGTGTTCTTGAAGACGACGCGGATCATGTCTTCGAACAGGTCGCGGATTTCCTGTTCCGTCAGGAACGAGGTTTCGCAGTCGATCTGCGTGAATTCCGGCTGGCGGTCAGCGCGCAAGTCTTCGTCGCGGAAGCACTTGGTGATCTGGTAGTAACGGTCGAAGTTGGCGACCATCAACAGTTGCTTGAACAACTGTGGCGATTGCGGCAAGGCGAAGAAGCTGCCTGCGTTCACGCGCGATGGTACCAGGTAGTCGCGTGCGCCTTCTGGCGTGGACTTGGTCAGCATCGGCGTTTCGATGTCGATGAAGCCCAGCGCGTCGAGGTACTTGCGCACTTCCATCGTCACCTTGTAGCGCAGGCGCAGGTTGTTTTGCATTTGCGGGCGGCGCAGGTCCAGCACGCGGTGCGTCAGGCGCGTCGTTTCCGACAGGTTGTCGTCGTCCAGCTGGAACGGCACGGGCACGGAAGGGTTCAGCACTTCCAGGTCCGAGCACACCACTTCGATCTTGCCCGATTTCAGGTTGTTGTTGATCGTGCCTTCGATACGGTTCGTCACCACGCCCGTCACGCGCAGGCAGAATTCGTTGCGCACGGCTTCGGCGACCTTGAACATCTCCGCTTGTTCCGGGTTGCAGACGATTTGCACCAGGCCTTCACGGTCGCGCAAGTCGATGAAAATCAGGCTGCCGTGGTCGCGGCGGCGATGTACCCAGCCGCACAGGCTGACGGTTTGTCCCAGCATGGCTTCGGTAACGAGGCCGCAATATTCAGTACGCATAGACATAAAATTCTCAGTTCAGGTTAGTGAGTGTTCAATCCGGCCACGTCCCGCACGGGACGCCTGCCTTTATTCTTTGGCTGCCGGGGCCGGTACAGCAACAACTTCCGCAGGCGCCACCACGCCCATCGAGACGATATATTTGAGCGCCGCATCGACGCTCATGTCGAGTTCGACGACATCGCTGCGCTTCATCATCAGGAAAAAGCCCGATGTCGGATTCGGCGTCGTCGGCACATACACGCTGACATAGTCGCCCACCAGGTGGTTCGCCGCATCGCCGCCCGGCACGCCGGTCAGGAATGCGATGGTCCAGGAATTCTGGTGCGGATACGGCACCAGCACGGCCTTGCGGAAAGCATTGCCCGACGAGGAAAACAAGGTATCCGAGACTTGCTTGACGCTCGAATACAGGGAATTGACGATGGGTATGCGATGCAGCAATTTTTCCCACAGTTTCACCACGTAATTGCCGACCAGGTTATTCGTCAGCAATCCCGTCAGGAAAACGATGAGTATCGTCAGTATCGTGCCCAGGCCAGGAATGTCAAAGCCGAACAGCGAGTTCGGGCGGAAACGTTCTGGCACCAGCAGCAGCGACTGGTCCAGGGTGCCGATCACCAGATTCAGTACCCAGACGGTGATGGCCAGCGGTACTAAAATCAGCAATCCGGTAATAAAGTATTTACGCATCGGTTTCTCGGTAAGGGATAGTATCGGCGCGGCGCGCGTTTCAGTCCGCTTTCGGCGCAGCGGCAGCCGGGGCGGGCGCAGGGGCCGCGGCAGGCGCGCTCTCGGCGGCCGGGGCAGGCTTGGCGCTATCGGCCGGGCCCGTCGGAATCGCCGTGGTGGGCGCCGTGCCGCCGCGGAAATCCGTCGCGTACCAGCCAGTGCCCTTCAATTGGAAACCGGCGGCCGTCAATTGTTTCTTGAAACTGGGCTTGCCGCATGACAGGCACACCGTCAGTACTGGATCGGAGATCTTTTGCAAGACATCCTTGGCAAAACCACACTCGTCACAACGGTAAGCGTAAATCGGCATCTCTACTCCGAGAAAATCATCAAAAACCCTGAATTATAAAGCTTTTCCGCCATTCCCAGCGGAAAATGCCCACCCACCGGGCCTGTCTGCCTCAGTCCGCCCGGCGGCGCCAGCTCATCCAGCGCTCCTTGCCGGCAAAGACGGCGATGGAATCGTCCACGGCTTCATCGGCCAGGCAGTCGAAATGCGGCGCCAGCAAGGCCTGTAGTTGCTCACGCGAAATACCAAACGGCGGCCCCTTGGCATGGTCGTCAAAGAAGAAGTAGCCGGCCAGCATGGCACCGGGCGCCAGCAGCTGCGCCCAGCGGGCCGCCACCTGCGGCCACATGGCGCGCGGCATGGCGCACAGGAAAGCCCGTTCATAGATCAGGTCCAGCGGCGCTGCCGGCTGCCAGGCAAAGAAATCCGCTTCCACCACCTGCCCTGCCCGCTCGCCGACGACGGCGCGCGCGGCGGCCACGGCGGCCGGCGCAAAGTCGATGGCCGTGGCATCCCAGCCGTGCTCCAGCATGTAGACCAGCTCGTACGCGGAGCCGCAGCCGGGAATCAGGCAGCGCAGCGGCGCCGGGCTGCCGGCAACGAAGCGGCGCAAGCGCGATGGCGCGCCGCCCTGGTCCCAGGGCGTGAATTGCTTCTCGAAGCGCTCGTCCCAGAAGGCGGGCGACAGCGGATCGCGGGTGTGAAAGTCAGCCATCACTTACGTCCTTGGCCCGTTAAAACGGCAGTTGGTGCCAGCGCATGAATACTTGCAGGCCCAGCGCGCCAAGCGCGAAAGCCCCCACGAAATACACGATAAAGCTCAGCAGGCGGTTCGTCTGGCGTTGCTCCGCCAGCAGGGTTTTCATCAGTTCCACCTCGTTTTCGCGCGGCTCGCCATGCACCATCAAGGCCTGGTGCAGCAAACGCGGCAGTTGCGGGAAGATGTGTGCATAACGGGGCGCCTCGGCGCGCAGGCGCTCCATGAAGCCTTGCGGTCCCACCTGGTTGCTCATCCATTTTTCCAGGTAGGGCTTGGCCGTTTGCCACAAGTCCAGTTCCGGGTCCAGCTGGCGGCCCAGGCCTTCGATATTGAGCAGGGTCTTTTGCAGCAGCACCAGCTGCGGCTGCACTTCCACGTTGAAGCGGCGCGACGTCTGGAACAAGCGCAGCAAAACTTGCCCAAAAGAAATATCTTTCAGCGGACGGTCGAAGATGGGCTCGCAACAGGCGCGCACGGCCGCTTCCAGCTCATCGACGCGCGTATCCTTCGGCGCCCAGCCCGATTCGATATGCGCCTCGGCCACGCGCTTGTAGTCGCGGCGGAAGAAGGCGAGGAAGTTTTGCGACAGGTAATCCTTGTCGTAATCGTTCAGGGTGCCCACGATGCCAAAGTCCAGGGCGATGTAGCGGCCGAACGATTCGGGCGCGATCGACACAAGGATATTGCCTGGATGCATGTCCGCATGGAAAAAGCCGTCGCGGAACACTTGCGTGAAGAAAATCTCCACACCGTCGCTGGACAGCTTGCGCAAATCCACGCCGGCCGCCAGCAGGCGGTCCGTCTGCGACACGGGGATGCCGTACATGCGTTCCATCACGATGACGCTGCTGGAGCAGTAATCCCAGTGCATTTCCGGCACCAGCAGCAAGTCCGAGTTGGCGAAGTTGCGGCGCAGCTGGCTGGCGTTGGCCGCTTCGCGCATCAGGTCCAGCTCGTCATGCAGGTATTTGTCGAACTCGCCCACCACCTCTTTCGGCTTCAAGCGCTTGCTGTCGGCCCACAGGCGGCTGATCCAGCCGGCGGCGATGTGCATCAGGGCCACGTCTTCGTCGATCAGCTTTTTCATGCCTGGACGCAAGACCTTCACGGCCACTTCGCGGCCATCCTTCAAGGTGGCGAAATGCACCTGGGCGATCGAGGCGGACGCCACCGGCTCGCGCTCGAAGCGGGCAAACAACTGATCCGGGTGCGCTCCCAGGGACTTGGTGATTTGCGCGACGGCCAGGTCGGAATCGAACGGCGGCACCCGGTCCTGCAGCCGCGCCAGTTCTTCGGCGATATCGGGCGGCATCAGGTCGCGCCGGGTCGACAGCACCTGGCCGAACTTGACGAAGATCGGACCCAGCTCTTCCAGCGCCAGACGCAGGCGCAAGCCCCGCGGCGACGACAGGTCGCGCCAGAAAATCAGGGTATCGATCAATTTGGCGGTGCGGGGAACTTGCAGACCAGAAATCGCTATCTCATCCAGACCGTACTTGATGGAAACACGGATGATTTTAGACAGGCGCAGGAATTTCAATATCATGTAGACAAATCCGGTGAGGAGGGCTGCGGCTGGAGGGCGGCGGCCGCCTTTTCCAGCCGGGCAAGGCGCTTGGCCAGGCGTTCGACGTCATCGCGCACGCGCGTCACGCCAGCGGAATATTCTTGCAAGGTCGCAGGACGGATCAGCATCGGCTGTTCGTCGAGAAAGTATTCAGCCACGTTTTCCGCCAGCTTTTGCTGGCCCGTGCGCACAAAGGCGGCCGCATCCCTGGCGCCGGACACGAGGCGCGTGGCCAGCACGGGGCCCAATACCTTTTCCAGGTCGTGCTCCGCTTCCCAGCGCAAGCCCTTGCTCAATTGCGAAATCGCATTGGCAAACTCGGCATCGCCTTCGATCTTGACGTAGGAAAACGCCCGTTCGCGGTTTTGCAGGATCAGCGGCACATCGGACAATTTCACGCGGATGGTGACGTTGGCCGGCATGTCGGCCGGCGCCGCTTCCAGCATGCCGGCACTGTCGACGCGCAGACGCAAGGCCACGGCGCCCGTGTCGATGCAGGCCAGCTTGCCGGCGTGTACGGCCAGCTGCTGGCGCGCCCACGGCTCCTGCGCCAGCAAATGGTTGATAGTGGCGATGACGGGCGTCATCAGGGAAAGATCGGAAAGTGGTGCCATCATGTTGCGCGCTTCGCGCCCCCAAAAAGAAAAAACCGCCCGTAAAACAACGTGGGCGGTTTCGATCTTACCAGTTCAGCAGGAAATATCTGTCAAGCATCATGCATTCCGCATGCACTTAAGCCATTATTCAGCAAGTTTTGACAATTAATTCAATTGCTGGATGCCTGCCAGGACCCAGCCGCTGTTGCCGCTGACGGGTTTCGACATATTCCACACTTCCGCGAACGGTTCCGCTGCGGCGCCCGGCGCCGAACGGATCATGCCCGTAAACTTCACGCTGGCCAGGTAATCGTTGACGCTCGTTTCGATCCCCAGCAATTCGGCATCGATGGTGACGACATCGGTAAAGTCCGGCTGCGCGCCCCGTTCCTGGATTTGCATGCGCAGTTCGGCATACACTTCCGGCGACGTGAATTCCCGGATATCGTTGACGTCCGCCTTGTCCCAGGCCGCTTGCAGGCGAATGAAATTGCTTTTCGCGTGGCGCAGGAACGCTTCCTTGTCGAAGTCGCTTGGCACGCCCCATGGCGCGGCAACCGGCGCCGGCTTGTCCAGGCCTACGCCGGACGAGACGGGCTGCAGCGGCGGCAGCGGCGGAATGCGCGAACCGATGTCGGGCACGTTGCCGGCCGGTGCCGGCTGGTTGCCGCCAAAACCGGCGAACGGCGCATTGCCGCCTGCGTTGCTGTCGCGCTTGCCGCGCACCATGCGGTAGATGAAGAAGGCCACGCCAGCCAGCAAGGCCACCATCAGCAAGGTGCTGATCATGCTGGCCAGGGCGCCGCCCAGGCCGAAATGCGACAGCAGCGCGCCCAGGCCCAGGCCCAGCAAGGCGCCGCCCAGCAAGCCCTTCCAGCGGCTGGGCGCCTTCGCGGCAGGCGCCGGTGCAGGGGCTGGCGCCGGCTGCGCCTGGCGTGGCGCGGCAGCCGGCGCTGGGGCCGGTGCCGGCGCGGGAGCCTGGCGGCCCACGTTCTGCGACTGGCGGCCAAACGAACGGCCACCGCCCATGGGACGGGCCAGCGCCTCGCCCAGCATGGATACCGTGGTCGCGGCCAGCATCATGCCGACCATAAATTTCTTCAGTTTCATTCCATCTCCTAAAATCACCGGCAAGGGTGAGTTACAGCTTGAATTACATCTTGATGCCGGTATGCAAAGCGGCAATGCCTGCCGTCAAATTGTAGTACTGCACGCGTTCCAGGCCCGCCGTTTCCATCATCGTCTTCAAGGTTTCCTGGTCCGGATGCATGCGGATCGATTCAGCCAGGTAGCGATAGCTTTCCGCGTCGCCGGCGATTTTCTGTCCGAACCATGGCAGGACCGAGAACGAATACAGGTCGTACGGTTTTTGCAGGGGCGCCGCCACCTTGGAAAACTCCAGCACCAGCAGCTTGCCGCCCGGTTTCAGCACGCGGCGCATTTCCGCCAGCGCCACATCCTTGTGCGTCATGTTGCGCAGGCCAAAAGCCACGCTGACACGGTCAAAATAATTATCGGGGAATGGCAGTTTTTCCGCGTCACACAACAAGGTGGGGGTGAGCAGGCCCCGATTCAAGAGGCGGTCGCGGCCCACGCGCAACATCGACTCATTGATATCGGTCAACCAGACTTCGCCGGTAGGGCCCGCCTGCTTGGCGAACGCCTTCGACAGGTCGCCCGTGCCGCCGGCAATGTCGAGCACCTTGAAACCGGGGCGCACGCCCGCGTTGGCAATCGTAAACGTCTTCCACAGACGGTGCAGCCCGCCCGACATCAAGTCGTTCATCACGTCGTATTTGGCAGCGACGGAATGGAACACCTTGGCGACTTCGCGCACTTTGTCGTCTTCTGCAACTGTTTTGTATCCGAAATGGGTCGTATTGGTCATGGTAGGCAGTCTGTTTGAACTTGCGTGCATTATACAAGCGGCAGGCGCATTTCCCCGTGACGCCGGAGAAGGTATTGCCTTTCCACTGTATTCGAAGCAAGCATTGCCGCCTGCGCATACGCCGCCAGCGCCCCCGCCCGGTCGCCCTGGCGGCGCAGCAAGTCGGCCCGGGCCGCGTGCAGATAATGCGAGTTGGCAAGGCTGGGCACGGTTTCCAGGCGGTCCAGCCACGCCAGGCCGTGCTCGGCGCCATGCGCCATCGCGCAGGCGATCACGGCATTGAGCAAGATCAGGGGTTCCGGCTTGTGCCGCAGCAAGGCGCCGTACAGGGCGCTGATCTGGCGCCAGTCCGTCTGGCTGGCCGTGGCGGCCCTGGCGTGCAGGGCGGCGATGGCGGCCTGCAACTGATATGGCCCCGGCGCGCGCGCCGGCAAGGCCTGCGCCAGCACGGACAGGCCTTCGGCAATCATGTCGCCGTGCCACAGGCGGCGGTCCTGCTCTTCCAGGGTCAGCAGATCGCCTTCGGGCGAGAGCCGGGCCGGCCCGCGCGACGCCTGCAGCAGCAGCAAGGCCAACAAGCCCTGCACTTCCGGCTGGCCGGGCTGCAAACTGTCGAGCAGGCGCGCCAGGCGCAGCGCTTCCGCGCACAGGTCCGCGCGCAAAAGGCTATCGCCTCCGCTGGCGCAATAGCCTTCGCTGAACACCAGATAGATGACCTGCTGCACTTGCGCCAGCCGTTGCGGCCAGTCTTGCGCTGGCGGCAACTCGAAGGGGATGCGCGCTTCGGCGATCTTGCGCTTGGCGCGCAATACGCGCTGCGACAGCGCCGCTTCCGCCAGGCCGAAGGCGCGCGCGATCTCGCCCGTGGACAAGCCACACAGGGTGCGCAGGGCCAGCGCCACCTGCGCCTCGGGCGCCAGCGCGGGATGGCAGCAGATGAACAGCAGGCGCAAGCGGTCGTCCTCGATCGCTTGCGTTTCATCAACCATGGCGGCCGGCAGGCAGGACAGCACGGCCTCGGCATCGGTGACGCTCTTGCCCGCGCGGCGCACGTGATCGAGGCCCGCGTTGCGCGCCACGGCACTGAGCCAGGCGGCGGGATTGGACGGAATGCCCGCCTGCGGCCACATTTCCAGCGCCTTGCGGCACGCTTCCTGCAGCACATCTTCCGCCAGGCCCAGGTCGCCAAAGCGCCGCATCAGGCCGGCCAGCACCCTGCCCCGTTCCTGGCGAAAGACGTGCTCGACGGCCGCAATGGCGTCGCCAGCCATGCTCAAGCCGTGACGGGCCGCACTTCGATGGTGCCCAGCGAGGCCACGGGGCAGCGCGCGGCCCAGGCCAGCGCCTCGTCCAGGTGGGCGCAGTCCAGCAGGTAATAGCCGCCCAGCTGCTCCTTGGTTTCCGCAAACGGCCCATCCGTGATGACGGGCTTGCCATTTTGCACGCGCACGCTGGTGGCGCTGTGCACGGGCGCCAGTTCCGCGCCGCCGCGCAGCACGCCCGCGGCTTCCAGCGCCTGCGTATAGCTGGCAAAGTCGGCCATCAGGCTGGCCATCTGCCCCTCTTCCATGGCGGCATAGCGCGCCTCGTCGGCGTAGATCAGGATCATGTATTCCATAGTCTCTTCTCCAAAAGAAAATGCCCGCAAGCGCGGGCATCCATACGACGAACGGGGCGGCGGCAATCCGACAAGATTACCGCATTATTTTTAATTAATGCTTATGACCGCAACTGGGTCCATGAACATGACCGCCGGACGATTGCTTGACCGTCATATCCGCCTTGGCATCGCGGCCGCTGTCGCCCGGGTAGCCGGCTGCCGTCAGGCGGTCCAGGTAATCCTGCCACAGGGTCGCTTGCTCCGCGCCCAGCTTGTACAGGTAGGCCCAGGTGTACAGGCCCGAATTGTGCCCATCGCTGAACGTGGGTTGCACGGCGTAGTTGCCGACCGGTTCGATGCCCGTGATGCCCACCAGGCGCTTGCCTAATTGCAAGGTTTCCTGGCCCTTGCCATGGCCCTGCACTTCGGCCGACGGCGAATACACGCGCAGGTATTCGAACGGCAGCGCAAATTCGCTGCCATCGTCGAAGGCCACGTCGAGCACGCGCGACTGGTTGTGCACGGTCAAGCCGGTGGGTTGGGGTGTTGCTGCTTTTTCAGTCATGACAATACTTTATGCAGATAAACGTTGAATGATGGCGTCGCGCAAGGCCGGCAGCAGGGCGCGGCGCGCGGCCAGCACCTGGGGCGCCGTCTCGCGCTGCACGACGGCCCAGCTGGGGTTCGGGAAATGCGCATCGTCGCGGTAGCGGGGAATCACGTGCCAGTGCACATGCGGCGTCATGTTGCCGAAACTGGCCACATTGACCTTTTCCGGCTGCATCACTTCACGCACGGCCAGCTCGACTTGCCACACGACTTCCATCACGTAGTTGCGCTCGCCGGGCGTCAAGTCCGTCATTTCCTTCACGTGCTTGTTCCAGATCACGCGGCAAAAGCCGGGGTAGCTGGGATCGTCGACGGCCACCACGGACAGCCGCTCGCTGCGCCACAGCAAGGTCTCCAGACCCTGCTTGTTGGCGTAGCCGTCCAGCAAGGTGCACAGATCGCAGCTCGTGGACATCACACGAGCACCCGTTCGATGCCGCCGTCATTGGCGCGTTTCACGTAATCCGGCATCCAGTTCTCTCCCAGCAAGTGTTTGGCGATCTCGACGACGATGTAATCGGCCGTCGTGCCCGAATCGTCATTGTAGCGCGACAAGCCTTGCAGGCACGACGGGCAGCTGGTGAGGATTTTCACGTCGCCGGTAAACCCATCGCCGCGCAGCTTGTCGGCACCCTTGACCATCTCTTCTTCCTTGCGGAAACGCACTTGCGTGGAAATGTCGGGACGCGTGACGGCCAGCGAACCCGATTCGCCGCAGCAGCGGTCATTCTTTTCGATCTTCACCTTGTCTACCGTGCTGATCAGGGAATTGATGGTCTTGCCCGATTCCTGCAACTTCATCGGATTGTGGCATGGCTCGTGGTACATATAACGGGTGCCGTTGACGCCTTCCAGCTTCACCTGTTTTTCCAGCAGGTATTCATGGATATCCATGATGCGGCAGCCGGGGAAGATCTTTTCAAACTGATACGTGGCCAGCTGGTCGTAGCAGGTGCCGCACGACACGAGCACCGTCTTGATGTCCAGGTAATTGAGCGTGTTGGCCATGCGGTGGAACAGGACGCGGTTGTCCGTCATCATCTTCTCGGCCTTGTCGAACTCGCCCGCGCCCCGCTGCGGATAACCGCAGCACAGGTAGCCAGGCGGCAAGACCGTCTGCACGCCCACTTCCCACAGCATCGCTTGCGTGGCCAGGCCCACTTGCGAGAACAGGCGTTCCGAACCGCAACCGGGGAAGTAGAACACGGCTTCCGTATCGGCCGTCGTCGTCTTCGGATTGCGGATGATCGGGATGACTTTATCGTCTTCGATGTCGAGCAGCGCGCGCGCCGATTTCTTCGGCAGGTTGCCCGGCATTTTCTTGTTGATGAAGTGGATCACCTGCGCCTTGACGGGCGGCTTGCCTGTCGATGGCGGCGGCGCCTTGGTTTGCTTCTTGGCAAATTTCTTCAGCAAATCGTGGCCCAGGCGCTGCGCCTTGTAGCCCCAGCCGATCATGACCTTGCGCGTGGCATTGATGGTCACGGGATCGGTGGCGTTGAGGAACATCATCGTGGCTTTGGTGCCCGGATTAAAGCTCTTCTTGTCCATCTTGCGCAGCAAGTTGCGCATGTTCATCGACACGTCGCCGAAGTCGATGTTGACGGGGCAAGGCGTCACGCATTTATGGCAGACCGTGCAGTGGTCGGCCACGTCTTCGAACTCTTCCCAATGCTTGATGGAAATACCGCGGCGCGTCTGCTCTTCGTACAGGAAGGCTTCGATCAGGGACGAGGTCGCCAAGATCTTGTCGCGCGGCGAGTACAGCAAATTGGCGCGCGGCACGTGGGTCGAGCACACGGGCTTGCACTTGCCGCAACGCAAGCAATCCTTGACGCTGTCGGCGATGGCGCCGATATCGCTTTGCTGCATGATCAAGGACTCGTGCCCCATCAGGCCGAACGATGGCGTGTAGGCATTGCGCAAGTCGGCGCCCATGCCCGGCAGGTTCAGCAGTTTGCCCTTGTTGAAACGGCCTTCCGGGTCGATGCGCTGCTTGTAGCTGCGGAAGTCGCCGATCTCGTCTTCCGTCAAGAATTCCAGCTTGGTGATGCCGATGCCGTGTTCGCCGGAAATCACGCCATTGAGCGAGCGGGCCAGGATCATGATGCGGCCCACGGCTTCGTGGGCATCCTGCAGCATTTCGTAGTTGTCCGAGTTGACGGGCAAGTTCGTGTGCACGTTGCCGTCGCCCGCATGCATGTGCAGGGCGACGAACACGCGGCTGCGCAGGATGCGCGCGTGAATCGCCGTCGCTTCGTCGAGGATCAGTTTAAACGCGGCGCCGTTGAAGATCTGGCGCAGCTGGGCGCGGATTTCCTGCTTCCAGGTAATGCGCACGGTACGGTCCTGCACCACGTCGAACAGGGTGGCGTCGGGCTGCGTTTCCAGACGTGCATCGAAGACGGGCAGCAAGCGCTCCATGCCCAGTTCCGCCAGTTCGCCCTTCACCTCGGCCAGCGGACGGTCCAGCTGGCCCAGCAGATGGGTCCAGCGTGCCGTGACCTGCGCCAGCAACTGCTGCGCCTGCTCTGCGCGGTCGCCCAGCATTTCCGCATCGTCGACCCGGTCATCGGACGCATCGTCGCTCTTGCCGATCGGCAGGTTGCCCTTGCCAAAGAAGTCGCTCAAGGCTACGGCCAGCTGCAGTTTATTCTTGATCGACAGCTCGATATTGATGCGCTCGATACCGTCCGTGTATTCGCCCATGCGGTTGAGCGGGATCACCACGTCTTCATTGATCTTGAATGCGTTCGTGTGCTTGGCGATCGCCGCCGTGCGGGCACGGTCGAGCCAGAATTTCTTGCGCGCTTCCGGGCTGACGGCCACAAAGCCTTCGCCCACGCGGGTGTTGGCGATGCGCACCACTTCCGACGCCGCTTGCGCGACAGCATTTTCATCGTCGCCGACGATGTCGCCAAACAGGGCCATCTTCGGCAGCACGCCCCGTTTCGACTTGGTGGCGTAGCCGACGGCGCGCAGATAGCGCTCGTCCAGGTGTTCCAGGCCCGCCAGGCGGATGGTCGAGTACTGCTCGCCTTTCGCCGGCAAGCCATCGAGATAATCCTTGATTTCCACGATCGACGGAATCGCATCGCGCGCCTGGCCGAAGAATTCCAGGCAGACGGTGCGGGCAAATTTCGGCATCTTGTGCAAGATCCAGCGCGCCGACGTGATCAGGCCGTCGCACCCCTCTTTCTGGATGCCCGGCAAGCCGGCGAGGAATTTGTCCGTCACGTCCTTGCCCAGGCCCTCCTTGCGGAATTTGCGGCCAGGAATTTCCAGAATTTCCGTCTTGAACGGCGCGCTCGGCTTTGTCGCGTCGCGCGTGCTCGGGTGGCGCCATTCCAGCTGGAAACGTGCCAGCGCGATATCGTGGATCTTGCCCAGGTTGTGGTCCAGGCGCGTGACGTCGAGCCAGTCGCCGTTCGGGTCCACCATGCGCCACGACGCCAGGTTGTCCAGCGCCGTGCCCCACAGCACGGCTTTCTTGCCGCCCGCATTCATGGCGACGTTGCCGCCGATGCACGAGGCATGCGCCGAGGTGGGGTCGACGGCAAACACGAAACCGGCCTTTTCCGCCGCTTCCGAGACCTTGTTCGTGATCACGCCGGCACCCGAATGGATGGTCGCGTATTCGTGCGTGAGGCCAGGCAAGACCGTCATTTCGACGGCGCCCAGGGTGATCAGTTTTTCCGTGTTGATGACGGCCGACATCGGCGTCAATGGAATCGCGCCGCCCGTGTAGCCGGTGCCGCCGCCGCGCGGGATGATGGTCAGCCCCAGTTCGATACAGCCCTTGACCAGGCCGGCCATTTCTTCTTCCGTGTCGGGCGTGAGCACGACGAACGGGTATTCCACGCGCCAGTCGGTGGCGTCCGTCACGTGCGACACGCGCGTCATGCCGTCGAAGCGCACATTGTGCTTTTCCGTGTAGCGGCCCAGCACCTTGACCGTGCGCTTGCGCAAGTCGTAGGTCTTGCGGAATTCGTCGCCGAAGTCGGCCACGGCCTTGCTGGCCGCCTTCAGCAGCAGTTCCACGTTGGCGCTGCGCGCCTTGGCCACTTCCGGCGCTTCGCCGGCAGCCAGCGCGTCGCCGCCGGCCGCATCGATGCCCAGGCGGCGCTTGTCGACTTCGGCCAGGCGGTGATGCAAGGCATCGATCAAGCCCTGGCGGCGCTTCGGGTTGTCCAGCAAGTCATCCTGCAGGTAGGGATTGCGGCGCACCACCCAGATATCGCCCAGCACCTCGTACAGCATGCGGGCGGAACGGCCCGTCTGGCGGGCGCCGCGCAGCTCGTCGAGCAGGCGCCAGGAGTCCTCCCCCAACAGGCGTATGACGATCTCGCGATCGGAAAACGACGTGTAGTTATACGGGATTTCGCGCAGGCGGCTTGCTGCGGGACCATTCGGCGTTTCTGCCAGTAAAGCTTGGATATGTGCGGGAGCGTTCATGGAGTGTGGTGACGATGTGGACTGGACCCTAAAGGCCCATTTTATCTTATTGCGCCGCACCATGCGGGAACAGCCTTATGCCGCCCAAGGTTTAAGGACCTGATCCGCGACCATAGCAAATATGGAAAAGCCTTCTTTTACATGAATAAAAAACCAGTCCCGATGATTTTTTAACGCAAAAATGCCAAGAATCAGACTCAGCCACAAACTATCAAACTGCCCAAAAACAGGGCAAACAGGCGTTGCATTGTGCCCCGTTTGCGTGCCGATCAGGCCAGCATTTGTCCAATCCGGTGCCATACGCCATCGGGAACGTACAGCAGCAAACCCGTCATGGTCAGGTAGCGCGCGCACTTGCCGATGGCCATGTAGGCCACGCTGGGCCAGAACGGCAGCTTGAGCCAGCCTGCCAGGGTGCACAGGGGATCGCCCACGATGGGCAGCCAGGCCAGCAGCATGGTCTTGGCGCCATAGCGGGCCAGCCAGCGGAACCAGCGCGTGTCGCGCTCCTTGGCGAACGCCTGCTTGGCCCGGTAGCCCATCCAGTAGTCGACGACGCCGCCCAGGGTGTTGCCCAGGGTGGCGACGCCGATGGTGGCCCAGAACAGCGCGGGATTGGCCTTGATGACGGCAAACACGGCCGGTTCCGAGCCCAGCGGCAAGAGGGTGGCGGAAATAAAGCTGATCAGAAAGACCGACGTCAGCCCGACTTCCGGTGCGGCGATCAGCTGCAGCAGCCAGGCGATTGCGGATTCGATCATGGAACACTTCGCGATGCAGTAAGGCTCTCCATTATAATGAAGAGCAGCTTGCGCGCCGCACAATCCGCGCCGACCGGCAAGGGCTCACCGGCCCCCTAGATCCACAGAGCACTATTGTCGCCAGGCTATCCGCCGCGGCGCCGCCGATATCGCCCGACACGCTCCAGACCCTTTCTGGCCCAGAATCACTTGCTTGCAGACTATGAACATCGACTACCTCAAGAAAATCCTGACCGCCCGCGTCTATGACGTCGCCACCGAAACGCCGCTGGAACCGGCCCCTGCCCTGTCGCAGCGCCTGAACAACCAGATTTACTTCAAGCGCGAAGACATGCAAAGCGTGTTCAGCTTCAAGATTCGTGGCGCCTACAACAAGATGTCCAAGCTGAGCGAAGCGGACCGCAAGCGGGGCGTGATTTGCGCCTCGGCCGGCAACCATGCCCAGGGCGTGGCCCTGTCGGCCGCCCGCATGGGGTGCCGCGCCGTCATCGTCATGCCCACCACCACGCCGCTGGTGAAGGTCGAGGCGGTCAAGGGACGCGGCGGCGTCAACGTGGAAGTGGTGCTGCACGGCGAGTCGTACACGGATGCCTACAACCATGCGCTGACCCTGGAAAAAGAGCAGAAGCTGACCTTCGTGCACCCGTTCGACGACCCGGACGTGATCGCCGGCCAGGGCACGATCGGTATGGAAATCCTGCGCCAGCACGCCGGCCCCATCCACGCCATCTTCGCGCCCATCGGCGGCGGCGGCCTGATCGCCGGCATCGCGGCCTATGTGAAACAGATTCGTCCCGACATCAAGATCATCGGCGTGCAAAGCGTCGATTCGAACGCCATGGCCCGTTCGCTGAAGGCGGGCGAGCGCGTGACCCTGAACGACGTGGGCCTGTTCGCCGACGGCACGGCCGTGCGCCTGGCGGGCGAGGAAACCTTCCGCCTGGTGCAAGCCTATGTCGATGAAATCATCACGGTCGACACGGACGCCATCTGCGCCGCCATCAAGGACGTGTTTACGGATACGCGCAGCATCCTGGAACCGTCCGGCGCGCTGGCCATCGCCGGCGCCAAGGCGTATGTGGAACGGGCCAGCCTGACCAAGCATCCCGTCAACAATGAAACCCTGATCACCATCGCCAGCGGCGCCAACATGAACTTCGACCGCTTGCGCTTCGTCGCGGAACGGGCCGAACTGGGCGAATTCCGCGAAGCCCTGTTTGCCGTCACCATGCGCGAACAGCGGGGCAGCTTCAAGCGCTTCTGCTCGCTCATCGGCGCGCGCAACGTGACGGAATTTAACTACCGCATCAGCGATGAAAAAGCAGCGCACGTGTTTGTCGGCGTCCAGATTGCCGACCGGAATGAGTCCGGCGCGATGGCGAAGAAATTCGAAGAGCACGAATTCAGGACGCTGGACCTGACGCACGACGAACTGGCCAAGTCGCACATCCGCCACCTGGTCGGCGGCAAGAGCCGCCTGGCGCAGGATGAACTGCTGTACCGCTTCGAGTTCCCCGAGCGCCCCGGTGCGCTGATGCGCTTCCTCGACAGCATGGCGCCGAACTGGAATATTTCCTTGTGCCATTACCGCAGCCAGGGCGGCGACGTGGGCCGCATCCTCATCGGCCTGCAGGTACCGCCCGATGAAATGGGCGAGTTCGCCCGCTTCCTCGATACGCTGGGCTACCGTTACTGGGATGAGAGCAGCAATCCCGTGTATAAGCTGTTCCTGGGGTAATAAGCCCAACTGCAAATACTGGGGTCGTACCCTGCAGGGTACGACCCCAGCCGTCGCCGTTGGGTTGAAATAAGCTACCATTCACCCTTCACAGAATTTGTAGCCATACGACCATGACCACCACCAACGACCTCGCCGAACAATCCCCGTTGGGCAAAAGCTCGGCCTACCGCACCGATTACGCGCCGGAACTGCTGTTTCCCATTCCGCGCCAGGGCAAGCGCGACGAGCTGGAATTGCGCGGCACCTTGCCCTTCTTCGGCCTCGATATCTGGAATGCGTATGAACTGTCGTGGCTGAACCAGCGCGGCAAGCCGCAGGTGGCCATCGCCAAGGTCAGCGCGCCGGCCGATTCGCCCAACATCATCGAATCGAAATCGTTCAAGCTGTACCTGAACTCGTTCAACCAGACCAGGCTGGACGGCCCTGAAGCGCTGCTGGCCCTGTTGAAACAGGATCTGTCCAACGGTTTCGGCGCGCCCGTGCAAGTGGAACTGACCTTGCAGGAAGATTTCGGCAAGCTGAAAATGGGCGAGTTCGACGGCGTGCTGCTGGATCGCCTGGACCTGGAAATCACGCAATACACGCCCTCGCCGCTGCTGCTCAAGGCGGCGCTGGACGAGGCGCCCGTGGAAGAAAAACTCGTCTCGCATTTGCTCAAATCGAATTGCCTCGTAACGGGCCAGCCCGACTGGGGCAGCGTGCAGATCGAGTACGCGGGACCGCAGATCGACCAGGAAAGCCTGTTGCGCTACCTGATTGGTTTCCGCGAGCACAATGAATTCCACGAGCAATGTGTAGAACGCATCTTTGTGGATATCTTGCGTCAGTGCAAGCCGCAAAAACTGTCCGTGTATGCGCGCTACACGCGCCGCGGCGGTCTCGACATCAACCCCTGGCGCAGCAACTTCAGCACGGGGGCGATGCCGGGCAACCTGCGTAATGCGCGCCAGTAATACCACGCATGCAACACCATAAAACCATGCCAACAGGAATGTTGGCTGTGTTTTAAAACAACGTTGTAGTAGTGCCGCAGTGCATGTCAAAGACGCTGAAAAATCGGAAATTCGGCATTCGGCGGCGGAAAAACCGGTTCGCCGCGTGTTTTTAATCAGGAAATAGCCGATACACCCCGATGTTATTTTTTTGCTAAAATGATGACGGCATGGACTGTAGCGCCCACTGCGCCCGCAGCGGGCGTATACTGTTGAGAATTGGCGTTACAGGCCGCGGAAACAGGCCTATAATTCGGCTCGCAAGCCCTCTGCGCATTGCACCATTTCATTGAGTGTCATGACTAATCTTAGCAAAATACTATCCCTCGAAAACGTCCTGCTGGACCTGGAAGTCTCCAGTAAAAAGCGCGCCTTCGAGCAAGCCGGCCTGATCTTCGAAAACAATTACGGCATCGCCCGTTCGACCGTCTCGGACAATCTGTTTGCCCGCGAACGCCTGGGCTCGACGGGCCTGGGCCACGGCGTGGCCGTGCCGCATGGCAGGGTCAAGGGCAGCAAGACCCTGAAAGCGCCGCTGGGCGCCTTCGTGCGCCTGGCCGAACCGATTCCGTTCGAGTCGCCCGATGGCAAGCCCGTCAATCTGCTGTTTTTCCTGCTGATTCCCGATCATGTCACCCAGCAACATCTGGAAATCCTGTCGGAAATCGCCGAGATGTTTTCCGACGATGCTTTCCGTACGGCACTGGCCACGGATCCGGAACCGAAATCCGTGCATTCGCGCATCGTCAATTGGCAACCCAGTCTGCAAGCGGCGGGTTAAACTTCAGGTATTCCTCCACTCCTGAAGAAGACTGCCATGTTGCAAACGCCGCTGACGATACAACGCCTGTACGACGATAATCGTGAAAGTCTGCAACTGGGCTGGTTCGCCGGCTTCCCCGGCGGCGAACGCCTGATCTCCGGCGACGTCTCGTCGGCGGCCGACCAGGTGGGCCACTTGAACCTGATCCATCCGGGCCGCATCCAGGTCTTCGGCCACCAGGAAATCAATTACTATCAGCGCCTGAAGGTCAATACGCGCACCCACGTGATCGGCGAACTGATCGCCGGCGGCCCGCCCGCGCTGATCATCGCGCAAGGGCTGGAAACGCCGCCCGACATCCTCGCCATCTGCGACGAGCAAAACATTCCCCTGTTCTCCACCCCGCTGCCGGCCGCGCAAGTGATCGACTTCCTGCGCGTCTACCTGTCGAAAAAACTGGCGCAGCGCATCATCATGCACGGCGTGTTCATGGACGTGCTGGGCGTGGGCGTGCTGATCACGGGCGACTCGGGCCTGGGCAAGAGCGAGCTGGGGCTGGAGCTGATCTCGCGCAGCCACGGCCTGGTGGCCGACGACGCCGTCGAGTTCTCGCGCATCGCGCCCAACATGATCGAAGGCCGCTGCCCGCCTCTGCTGCAAAACCTGCTCGAAGTACGGGGCCTGGGTTTGCTCGATATCAAGGCCATCTTTGGCGAAACGGCAGTGCGCCGCAAGATGCGCCTGAAACTGATCGTGCACCTGGTGCGCCGCAACGCGCTGGAAGAAGAAGTCGAGCGCCTGCCCTTCCTGTTCCCCACGGAAGACGTGCTTGGCTTGCCCGTGCGCAAGGTCGTCATCCCCGTCGCCGCCGGCCGCAACATCGCCGTGCTGCTGGAAGCGGCCGTGCGCAATACGATACTGCAGCTGCGCGGCATCGATACCTTGCAGGAGTTCATGGAGCGGCAACGTTTGGCAATGAGCGGCGATTAATGTTGCAAGGAGTTCGCCCTCTTTTGTTTAACCAACACCACAAGCCGAATTGCAATAGTTTGTAAAGATAATTGCCACGGAAGCACAGTGCCGATCTTTATTGTATGATCGGCGTATGCATATCGTCCTTATCACCGGAATATCCGGCTCCGGTAAATCCGTTGCGCTCAATGTGCTGGAAGATACCGGTTACTACTGCGTCGACAACCTGCCGCCGGCCTTGCTGCCCAGCCTGGTGCAAACCCTGCTCGACGAAGGCACACCGCAACTGGCCGTCGCCGTTGACGCGCGCAGCGCCGAGTCGCTGACCAGCCTGCCCCACAATGTGGCCCTGCTGCGCGACCAGGGGCACGACGTGAAGGTCATGTTCTTGACGGCCACCACGCATTCGCTGGTGGCGCGCTTCTCGGAAACGCGGCGCAGCCATCCGCTGTCGCACGAATTGCGTCCAAACCAGAATCCAGCCAGCCGCCGCACCCTGATCGAATGCATCTCGGAAGAACGGGAACGCCTGTCGGCCATCGAACAGCTGGGCCATGTGATCGACACCTCGGAACTGAGCGCCAACAAGCTGCGCGCCTGGATCAAGGATATCGTCGCCTCCGAACGCGCGCCACTGACCCTGTTCTTCGAATCGTTCGCCTTCAAGCTGGGCGTGCCGCTGGACGCCGATTTCGTCTTCGACGTGCGGGCCTTGCCGAATCCCTATTACGACCTGGCGCTGCGGCCCCTCGACGGCCGCGACGCGCCCGTGATCGCCTTCCTCGACGCGCAGCCCAGCGCGCTGGAACTGCTGGCCGATATCCGCGCCTTCATCGAGAAATGGCTGCCATCATTCAAGTCCGACAACCGCAGCTACCTGACGGTGGCCCTCGGTTGCACGGGCGGCCAGCACCGTTCCGTGTACATGGCCGAACGGCTGGCGCAATACTTCGGTCCCAACGAACGGGTGGTCCTGCGCCACCGCGAGCGCAGCTAGAACGCCAATAAAACCTGCTGCGCGTCGGTACAGGTGGTCTGCGATGCTCGCTGCCTCGGCGGCCCCGTGCCAAGCACAGTTCCGCTTCTCAACCACCTCTCCCTTCCGCTCGCTACGGTTTTATCCGGCGTTGTTACTGCAGATGATAAAGCGGATGCGCCGCGGCCGGCCAGACAGGAGCAAAGAAGCGCGCCACCATGGCTGCATCGACATCATCCAGGCTGGCGGGCTGCCAGCGCGGCGCATTGTCCTTGTCGACCACGAGCGCGCGCACGCCTTCGATCACTTCGCCATGTTCGAAATTGTGGCGCACCACCGTGCGCTCGAGGCGCAGGCAGTCGGCCACGCCCAGGCGGGCGCCCCGTTGCAGCAATTCCAGGGTCACCGACATCATCAGCGGCGAACGCAGGCGCATGGCCGCCAGGGCCTTGCCGGCAAACGCGCTGTCGTCCTGCGCCAGCGACGCCATGATGGCCGCCACGGAAGGAGCGCTGAAATGGCGGTCCAGCGCCGCGCGCGCCGTGGCCAGCGCAGAAACGCCCGCCTGGGACTGGAATGGCGCGGCCAGGGCCTGGATGGCGACCGGCAAGCCTTCACCGGGCGTCGATTCGAACAGGGCCAGCAGCGCCCCCATCTGCGCCTCGGGCAGGTACACATCGGCCAGGCCCGTGTACAGGGCGTCGGCCGCGTTGATCGTCAAGCCCGTCAAGCCCAGGTACAGGCCCAGCTGGCCGGCCAGGCGGGACAGGAAATAACTGCCGCCCACGTCCGGGAACAAGCCGATATTGACTTCAGGCATGGCCATGCGCGTGCGGTCCGTGACGATGCGCAGGCGGTTGCCGGGCCCGGCTTGCGCCACGCCCATGCCGCCGCCCATCACCACGCCGTCCATCACGGCGATATACGGTTTCGGATAGAAATGAATTACATGGTTGAGCGCATATTCTTCCGTAAAGAAATCTTCCAGCTGGGCGCTGCCACCTTGCGGCGTGGCCCGGCCCGCATCGTAAAAGAAACGGATGTCGCCACCGGCGCACAGGGCTTTTTCACTGCTGGAACGGATCACCACGGCGTCTACCTGCGGATCGTCGCGCCAGGCCAGCAACACGGCGCTCAGGGCGCGCACCATGTCCAGCGAGAGGGAATTCAAGGCTTTCGGGCGGTCGAGCACGATGTGGCCCGTGCGGTTGCGGATGGAGGTCTGGACGAAGTCGCTCATGGCAGGATGGAAAGTAGTAAGTATGGGAACATTCTAGCGCCTTCGGACGGAACATTGCGTTCCCATGACGCGGCCCGGCAAGGGCGACGGGCGCAAAAAAGGGCGCAATGCGCGCCCTTAGTTGATCACAGCCGGTTGAAAGTCGCGGCCCGCTCAGGCGGCGGCGAATTCTTCTTCCGAGCTGTCTGGCAGATGCTTGATCGCCTCTTTACCGTGCCCTTGCACTTTGGTTTTGTACTTCATCACTTGCCTGTCGAGCTTGTCGATCAGGGTATCGATCGCGGCATACAAGTCTTGCGCCAGGCTTTCCACATAGACGGTCTTGCCGCTCAGACGCAGATTGACTTCGGCCTTTTGACGTTTTTCTTTCTCTTTGAGGTTATCCACGGTCAGAATCACGGCGATATCGATGACTTGATCGAAATGACGTTTCACGCGCTCCAGCTTCGTTTGTACGTATTCACGGATGGCTGGTGTCACTTCAAGATGATGTCCGCTGATGGTGAGATTCATACACACTCCTAAAGATGATCGGGTTCGTGCGGTCCATCGTATCCGGCCCGCAGAGGAACCGAAAAAAACTTACAAACACTTACGCAGGCTCACTGGCGGAATTTTTAATGCTTCCCGGTATTTGGCAACAGTACGTCGCGCAATCACCATGCCTTGTTCCCCCAGCATGTCCGCAATCTTACTGTCGGATAAAGGATTTTTAGGGTCTTCTGCTCCTGTCAGTTGCACGATCAATGCCCGTATCGCCGTCGATGACGCTTCGCCCCCCGCTTCGGTGGCGACGTGGCTACCAAAGAAATATTTCAACTCGAACATGCCGTGCGGGGTCAGCATGTACTTTTGAGTTGTTACCCGCGAGATAGTACTCTCGTGTAAACCCAGTGTATCAGCTATTTCACGGAGCACAAGGGGACGCATGGCAACGGCCCCATGCGAGAAAAAGTTCTTTTGTCTTTCTACTATCGCCTGTGCCACGCGCAGTATCGTGTCGAAGCGCTGGCGCATATTCTTGATCAGCCACTTGGCTTCCTGCAGCTGTGCACCCATGGCCCCCTCCCCCTTGCCCTGCTTGAGCAAGTTGGCGTACATGGCATTGACGCGCAGGCGCGGCATGACGTCGTTGTTCAAGGTGACTTGCCAGCCATTGCGGGCGCGCTTGACGACGACGTCGGGCACCACATAGTCAGACACGTCGGAGGCAAACACGGCGCCCGGATGCGGATTGCACTGGCGAATCACCGTCTGCGCTTCGCGCAAGTCCTCATCGTCGCAATCGAGGGCTTTTTTCAGCTTGTTGAAATCGCGCTGGGCAAACCAGGCCAGGTGCTTTTCCACGATGACGAGGGCCATGCGCCGCGTCACCATGGCGATATGGGGCAAACGCTTGATTTGCAGCGCCAGGCATTCGGACGCATTGCGCGCGCCCACGCCCGGCGGATCGAAACTTTGCAGCAGGGACAAGGCCGTGCGCAGCTCGTCGACGTCGATTTCCAGCTCTTGCGGCAAGCGCGCCAGGATGTCGTCGAGCGCCTCTTCCAGGTAGCCATTGTCGTCGAGCGCGTCGATGATCAGCTCGACCAGCGCGCGGTCGCGCAATTCGAGCACCGTCACGCGCATCTGCTCCATCAGATGCTCGCGCAGGGTGCAGTGATGGGCTTCGAGTTGTGGGCGGGAATCTTCGTCGTCGGGCGTCTTGCTCCGGCTCGCGTCGCTCCAGTCGCTGTCGCCGCCGTCCGCGGCGGCCGGGCCCTCGCCCGCCTCGCCGTCAAAGGTTTCCCCTTCGGCCGGCGCCGCAGGCGCTTCCTGGCCTGGCGGCTGGGGCGGCGCTTCGGCCGGCGCGGCCGTGGAACTCAGGGCGCCGTCGGACAGCAGGCGCAGCGAACGGTCGAGCGGATCATCGAGGCGCTCGAGCAAAGGATTGTCCGTCAGCAATTGCTCTAATTCCTGGTGCAATTCCAGGGTAGACAATTGCAACAGGCGTATCGATTGCTGCAACTGCGGCGTCAGTGCCAAATGCTGCGAAGTGCGCAGCTGCAATGATTGTTTCATTGGCTCACATACGGAAGTGTTCGCCCAGATAGACCCGGCGTACCGACTCGTTCGCGATGATGTCGTCGGGGCGTCCCGACGCCAGCACCGAGCCCTGGTTGATGATGTAGGCACGGTCGCAAATACCCAGCGTCTCGCGCACATTATGATCGGTGATCAGCACGCCGATATTGCGCTCCTTCAAGAAACGCACGATGCGCTGGATTTCGATCACGGCGATCGGATCGACGCCGGCGAACGGCTCGTCCAGCAGCACGAAACGGGGATCGGTGGCCAGCGCGCGGGCGATTTCCACGCGGCGGCGCTCGCCGCCCGACAGCGACAGCGCCTGGTTTTCGCGCAACTTCTCAATCTGCAAATCGGCCAGCAGTTTATCCAGGCGCACCTCGATCTCGGCCTTCGTCAGCGGACGGCCTTCGACGGTCTGGATTTCCAGCACGGCGCGGATATTGTCTTCCACCGTCAGCTTGCGGAAGACGGAGGCTTCCTGCGGCAGATACGACAAGCCCATCTGCGCGCGGCGGTGGATCGGCAGGCTGGAGATGTCCACGCCGCTGATATCGATGCTGCCGCCATCGGACGGCACCAGGCCGACGATCATGTAGAACGAGGTGGTCTTGCCGGCGCCGTTCGGGCCCAGCAGCCCCACCACTTCGCCGCATTCGACTTGCAGCGAGACATCATGCACGACCTGGCGCTTGCCATAGGTTTTTTGCAGCCCGCGAACGATCAGGGTACTGCCGCAACGTGTATTGTCCATTATTTCTTTCCTGGCGCAGGCGTGGCCGGCGCTTTCTCCGCCGCCGGTGCCTTGGTCTTCGGCTGGATCACCATGCGCACGCTGCCGCCGTCCGGGGTGCTGGTGCCGCTGTCGGAATTTTCCATCGTAAACACTTCCTTGCGGCTGTCATACGAGATGAAGGCGCCGTTGGCCACGTCCGTCGGCTTCGTGCCTTCCAGGCGCGTCAGCTTGGCCTTGGAAAACAGTTTCACCACTTCCGTCTTGTTGTTGTATTCCACGCGCTCCGCTTCGCCTTCCACCCACAGGTCGCCCGCGCCATCGCGCTTCTGGCGGAAGGTGGCCAGCTTGCCGGGATCTGCCCAGAAGGTGATGAACTGGTAGCCTTGCGGATCTTCCGTGATCAGGGCGCGGCCCGCCTTCATGGTCAGGGTGCCCTTGACCAGCACCACGTCGCCCGTCAGGGTGCGCGTCTGCTTGACGTCGTCGACCAGGCCGCTGCGTGCCGTGATGACGGCTTCCTTCTCGGAATCGGCCTTCTCGGCATGCGCCGCGCCCATCACGCCCAGCGAGCAGACGGTCGAGAATAGAGTCAACAGCAAGATGTTCTTCATAGTATGGTTTCCTTGTTTCATTCTGTCATTTTGCCGCCGCGGCCGGGCGCGGTTTCGGCGGGAGGACCATGCGCAAGGCATTGTGCACCTGCACCACGCCGGTGGCGTTATTGGCTTGCATGCCCACGCCATTGATGCGCGAAGCGCCCGTCAGGATATCGACAGGCACGTCCGTTTCCATTCTTTCCTCATCCGGAAACACCGTCAGCGCTTCCGTCCTGACCGTCAGGTTCTGCGCCTTCGGACTGGCCACGCGGTCGATCACGACATTGCGGTGCAGTTGCAGCCGGGTATTGTCCTGGTCGATATGCGCCAGTTCCGCATTCATGTTCATCGGCGGCATGCCGGGCGTGAGCTTGCGCACGAAGGGCTGGTCGATATCGGACGAATCGTCCAGCGGATAGTGCGTGAGCTTGGTGCCCGACACGATATAGCTGGGCTTGCCCGTCAAGTCCATGCGCACCAGGCTGAAATTGGTGATGAAATAGTCGGGTTCATCCAGATGCTTGCTGGCCGTGATGTCCTGGCCATTCTTGTTCATCACTTCGAGCAGCCAGAAGCTGCCCAGCGCAACGACGACTGCGCCCAGCACGGTAAAAATCACGCGCCAGCGATGGGCGCCTCCTGGCTTACGCATAGGGCTTCACTCTTTCAAATGTCACGGGCGGCAAGGCGCGCCTCACTCCAGGAACGGCGCCATGACGCGCGCATAGTTGTCCTGGGCGCGCAGCAGGAATTCGCAGATCTCGCGCACTGCGCCGCGGCCGCCGCCGGCCTGCGTCACGTGGTGCGCCAGGCCCTGCACTTCCGGACGCCCGCCCGGCACGCTGACGGCAAACCCCACGCGGCGCAGGATGGGCGCATCGATGACGTCGTCGCCGATATAGCCGCATTGCTCTTCCGTCAAGCCCGTCAACGCCAGCAACTCTCGAAACGGCGTCAGCTTGTCGTGGCCGCCCTGGTGCACATGGGTAATGCCCAGGTCTTGCGCGCGGCGTGCCGTGATGGCCGAGCGGCGCGCGCTGATGATGGCCGTCTGCACGCCCGATTCCTGCAGCAGCTTGATGCCCAGGCCATCATACACATTAAACGTTTTCATCATCTCGCCGTCCGGGCCGAAATGCAGGCTGCCGTCGGTGAGCACGCCATCGACGTCAAAGATCATCAGTCTGACCTTGGCCGCCCGCGCCAGGTTGTCCGCTACGCTATCCATCAGATCACCTTCGCTTGCGTCAGGTCATGGATATGCAGGGCGCCCACCAGCTTGCCGTCGGCATCGACGACCAGCATCTGGTTGATGCGGAACTGCTCCATCACGGCCACGGCATCCACGGCCAGGCGTTCGGGCGCGATGCTGCGCGGCTGCGCATGCATGACGTCGCGGATCGCCACCTGCGTGAAATCCTGCACGCGCTCGAACATGCGGCGCAGGTCGCCATCGGTAAACACGCCCACGGGGTGGTCGTCCGCATCGACGACGGCCGTCATGCCCATGCCCTTCTTCGTCATTTCTTCCAGCGCCTGCAGCAAGGAGGCGTCCACGGGCACCTTCGGCACCCGTTCGCCGCTGCGCATGACGTCATGCACGTGCGTGAGCAGGCGGCGGCCCAGGGCCCCGCCCGGGTGCGAGCGGGCAAAATCTTCTTCCTTGAAGCCGCGCAAGTCGAGCAAGGCCACGGCGATCGCGTCGCCCAGGGCCAGGGTGACGGTGGTGCTGGCCGTCGGCGCCAGGTTCAGCGGACAGGCTTCTTTTTCAACAGAAATATCCAGGTGCACATCGGCCAGCTGGGCCAGGCTCGAATTCGGCTTGCCCGTCATGGAAATCAGCACGCCGCCCATGCGCTTGACGACGGGCATGATGGCCATCAGTTCCGACGATTCGCCGGAATACGATATGGCAATAAAAGCATCGTCCGACGTGACCATGCCCAGGTCGCCATGGGCCGCTTCGGCCGGATGCACGAACAGGGCCGGCGTGCCGGTGGACGCGAGGGTGGCGGCAATCTTGCGCGCAATATGGCCGGACTTGCCGATGCCGGAGACGACGACACGCCCCTTGCATTGCAGCAACATCGCCACGGCGCGGCCCACGCTGTCGTCCGTGGCCAGGCGCGCGTGCAGGGCATTGATGGCGTCGGACTCGATCTGCAAGGTGGTACGGGCCAGCGCGACAGCGCGCTCGGTCGTCGCTTGCATGTCAATTCGATCAAAAGCTTTCAGCATTGTTTTTTCATGGGTTACACTCATGCCCAAAGTATAAACGAATTAGGAAAGCAAAAAACTTGCCAGTCACAACAAACAACGATTTCCATTGACCGCACCGGGCAACCCATGTTTTCCTCGCTTGAACTGACCCTGATGTTACTCGGCAGCGCCGTGCTGGGCGTGGTCGCTTTCAGAATGTTGCATTTGCCGCCCATGCTCGGTTACCTGGCCGTCGGCATCGTCATCGGCCCCCACGCGCTGGGCCTGGCGGCAGAAAACGAGGCCAGCCACACCCTGGCCGAGTTCGGCGTCGTCTTCCTGATGTTTTCCATCGGACTCGAATTTTCTCTCCCCAAGTTTCTCGCCATGCGGCGCATCGTTTTCGGCCTCGGCATGGCGCAGGTGGTCACCACCATCGTCGCCACCGTCGTCTTCGGCTGGTTCGTCGCCCGCTACCTGTCCGCCTACATCCACCTGAGCTGGCAAGCGGCGTTCGCCCTGGGCGGCGCGCTGGCCATGTCGTCGACGGCCATCGTCTCGAAGATGCTCACGGAACGGCTGGAGCTGGAAAGCGAACACGGCCGCAAGATCATCGGCATCCTGCTGTTCCAGGACCTGGCCGTAGTCCCCCTGCTGATCCTGATTCCCGCCCTCACGCGCGATTCGGACAACTTGGCCGAAACCCTGGCCTGGGCCGGCGGCAAGGCGCTGGTCGTCCTCATTTTGCTCTTGTTCATCGGCCAGAAGCTGGTGCGGGGCTGGCTGACCATCGTCGCCAAGCGCCGCTCGCAGGAATTGTTCATGCTCAACCTGCTCCTCATCACCCTGGGGGCGGCGTGGATCACGGAACGGGCCGGGCTGTCGCTGGCCCTGGGGGCGTTTGTTGCCGGCATGCTCATTTCCGAGACGGAATTCAAGCACCAGGTGGAAGAGGATATCAAGCCCTTCCGCGACGTGCTGCTGGGCCTGTTCTTCATCACCGTCGGCATGCTGCTCAATATCCGCGTGGTGCTCGACAACTGGTGGCTGGTCTTGCTGCTGCTGTGCGGGCCCGTGCTGCTGAAATTCGCCCTGATCGCGGGCCTGGCCCGGCTGTTCGGCTCCAGCAACGGCGTGGCCTTGCGCACGGGGCTGGGGCTGGCGCAGGCGGGCGAGTTCGGCTTCGTGCTGCTGAACCTGGCGGGCGGCATCAAGCTGATGGACCCGTTCGTCGTGCAGGTGGTGCTGGCCTCGATGGTACTGTCGATGCTGGTGGCGCCCTTCCTCATCGCCAAGTCCGACGCCATCGTCATGAAACTGGCGGCCAACGACTGGATGATGCAATCCTTGGCCCTGACGAAGATCGCCACGCGCACCATGGCCTCGCAAAAACACGTGCTGATCGCCGGCTTCGGGCGCAGCGGACAAAGCCTGGCCACCCTGCTGGCGGAAGAAAAGATCGAATACCACGCGCTGGACCTGGACCCGGAACGGGTGCAGGAAGCGCAGCTGGCCGGCGCCCACGTCTCGTATGGCGATGCGGGCCGGCGCGAAAGCCTGGTGGCGGCCGGCATCTACCGGGCCAGCGCCGTGGTGATTACGTATGCGAACACGCCGTCGGCGCTGCGCCTGTTGCATTTGCTCAATGAAATGGCGCCCACCCTGCCCGTCATCGTGCGCAGCCATGACGACACCGACCTCGACCAGTTGAAGAAGGCGGGCGCGGCCGAAGTGGTGCCGGAATTGATGGAAGGCAGCCTGATGCTCGCTTCGCACGCGCTGATCATGATGGGCGTGCCCCTGCGCCGCGTGGTGCACCGGGTGCAGGCGGCGCGCGAGGAGCGCTACGCCTCGCTGCGCGGCTATTTCCACGGCTCCAGCGACGCGGGCGACGATGCCGAGCTGGAACGCTTGCATACGGTCACCGTCAACGAGGGCGCGCAGTGCGTGGGATTGCCGTTAAGCACGATCGACGTGGCCGGCTGCGGCGCGGCGGTGACAGCAATCCGCCGCGGCCGCGGCCGCCTCGATGTCACCCCCGAGACGCAGCTGGCCAGCGGCGACGTGGTGGTGCTGCGCGGCACGGCCGACGCCGTGGCCAAGGCGGAAACCTTGCTGTTGAAATAATCAGCCGGTCTTCATCCACCGACCTGCGCCTGCCAGCTGACGACCTTGTTGCGGCCGTCGGCCTTGGCCTGGTACAGGGCCTGGTCGGCGTGCGCCACCAGTTGCTGCGCCACCGTTTCGATCGGCAGCAGCGCCGCGTCCGCCTCAAGGCTGGCCACGCCGATCGATACGCTGACCCACGCTTGCGCGCTGCCCGGCAAATCGAACATGGTGCCGGCGATGCTGGCGCGGATGCGTTCGGCAACAAAGGTAGCGCTGTCGAGGTCGGCGTCGATCAGCAGCACGACGAATTCCTCGCCGCCGAAGCGACCCAGCGCATCGGAGCGGCGCAATTCCGTGCGGATGCGCGTGGCCACCTCGCGCAGCACTTCATCGCCGCCCTGGTGGCCATACGTGTCATTGACCGACTTGAAATGGTCGATATCGATATACATGCATGAAATGCAATAATCCTGGCGCCGCGCGCGGGCGATTTCTTCCAGCAGCCGGCGGTCGATATAGCGGCGGTTGTAGACGCCCGTGAGGGAATCGGTCAGGCCGATATATTTCAGCATTTCATTGCTGATCACGTTTTCCAGGCAGATGGCGATGATGGACGCCATGTGCTTGATGAAATCCGTGCCCAGCGCGGGCGTAAAGCGCGTCACGTCGCTGCTGGCCAGGTTCAGGCTGCCGATCAGGCGCTTGTTGCGCAACAGGGGCACCAGCGCCACGCTGCGCAGGGGCGCGTCGATCTGCGGAAAACGGGGGCCATGCACGGCCGCGTCGAACTGTCCCAGCAGCGGCAGCGGCGGCAAGGCCGCTTCGCCCTCGGCCACGGGCAGCGGCGGCGCAAAGCCCAGCTCCGCCACTTCATGCACGAACAGCAACTGCGGAAACGCGCTGAAATCGACGCCCAGCTTTTCCATCACCAGCACGATATCGTCGTCCTCGTCGAGCAGGCTCAAGGTGACGCCGTCGAGGTCGGAAATCACGGGCAAGGTGCGAAAGATGGTGCCGATCAATTCGGGAAACGTGGACGCGCTGACGATTTCCAGGTCAAACGCCTGGTGGCGGCACATGATGTCGTGGTTGCGCTCGGCCTGTTCCAGCAGGAAAGCCATGCGCGCGCGCAAGGCCTGGTTTTCGGCTTCGAGGCTGGCAATGCGCGGGTCCGGCGGTATTGCTTGATTCATAGAAACCTTAAACCCTTCTGTACGGGCGCCATGCTTAAAATGCCAGTTCGAAACCGACGTCCTGCCCCACCACGATACGCTCGTCGCCGCCTGCGGTCACGATGGCGTTCATGCCGAAGCAGATGGCGCCGTCAAGCTCGGGCTTGGCGCGGTAGCCATGCATGACGTCGAGCGGATCGGGCCCCGGCACGCCCGTGGCCTGGTCCACCGACGGAATCGGGCAGCGCGAGCACGGCTTGACGGGTTTCAAGGTGGTGGCGCCAAATTGCAGGAAGTCGGCGTAGTCTTCCTCGAACGGGGCAATATCGCCGATGACCAGGTTCGGGCGGAAACGGTTCATCGGCAAGGCCTCGCGGCCGGCGGCGCGCAGCTTCTCATTGACGTCGGCAAGCGAGGCGCTGCCGGCGATCAGCACCGGATAGCCATCGGCAAACATGGTCGAGGCGGCCACGCCGCCCGTCCACTTGGTGCTGGTGGCGCGCACCACGTCCGGGTGAAAGCGCACGAGGCGGCACGGCACGCCGATGGCCCTGGAAAACCACGTGGCCGTGACTGCGTCGCAATCGTAGGCGCGCACCGTATCGTCCCACACCTGCACCTCCAGCATGGGCGCGTGTTGCGGATCCGGCAAGCCCAGTTCGATTTCCAGCCGCAGCATGCCCGGCGCGCGCAACTCCAGGGTCGTGGCCTTGATGGACGGCACGATCAGCGCCATGCGCGGATGTTCGCGCTGGGTCAGGAAGCGGCCCTGCTCGTCCACCACCATCCATTCGCGGTCGAACACATGCTCGCTCATCAGCCCGGAATGCGTGAGGACCGCCTCGCGCAAATGGATGCCGGCGCACGATTTGATGGGATACAGGATGATGTCGGACAGGATAGCCATGGACAGGGGAGAAGGAACAGTGTTGCCGCTTCTGCCAGGAAGTTATTCAGAAACGAAGTATGGCAGCAAAGCAGGCAAGCGTAAATCAGCCAGGCTCAACCTATGAGGCTGGCCCGGCGCGGCAGCGATCAATACGTGTAGAAAATACGCTGGATTTCTTGCGTGCTATTCGTTTTGGTCAAGGCCAGCATCAGCAGGATGCGGGCTTTTTGCGGGTTCAGGGTGTCGGATACGACACTGTCGAGTTCATCGTCGTTGGCTTCGCCGTTGCGCGCCACGATGCCCTGGCCGACCCGGCTCGAACGCACGATCAGCACGCCCTTCTGGCGCGCTTCCACCAGGGCCGGCTTCATTTGCGCGGCCACGCTGCCATCGCCCACGCCCGCGTGGATGATGCCCTTGGCGCCGGCGGCAATGAACGCGTCCATGCCGACGCGGTTCATGTTGGCGTAGCCATACACGATGTCCACTTGCGGCAGGGCATCGAGCTTGCTGATGTCAAATTCCGTTTCCAGCGTGTGCTTGCGCGTCGACTGGCGGTAAAAGAAGGCCTTGCTGCCCTGGATGTAGCCGAGCATGCCCAGTTCCGGCGACTTGAAGGTGTCCGTCGTCGAGGTATTCGTCTTCGTGACTTCGCGCGCCGCGTTGATCTGGTCGTTCAGGGCCACCAGCACGCCCTTGCCCACGGCTTCCTTGCTGCCGGCCAGCATCACGGCGTTATACAGGTTGATGGGGCCGTCAGCCGAAATGGCCGTCGACGGACGCATGGCGCCCACCACTACCACGGGTTTATGGCTTTTCACGGTCAGGTTCAGGAAATACGCCGTTTCCTCGATGGTATCGGTGCCGTGCGTGACGACCACGCCATCGACGTCGTTCGACGCCAGCAGCACGTTGATGCGCTTGGCCAGGGTCAGCCAGTGTTCATTGCCCATGCTTTCGCTGGCGATCTGGAAGACTTGCTCGCCTTTCACATTCGCCACTTTCTTCAATTCCGGCACGGCCGCGATCAGCCGTTCGACGCCCACGGTGGCCGAGGTATAACCCACGGTGGTGGTGCTGTCGGCGCCGCTGCCGGCGATGGTGCCGCCCGTGGCCAGGATCACCACATTCGGCAATTTGACGGCCGCTTGCTGCGCGCGCGCCGGGGACGCGGCGATAAAGCCCATCAGCAAGGTAGCCAGCATCAGCTGTGCACAAGAATGGAATTTGCGTGAAAACATGGTGCTCCCGTGAGGTGTACTGTCAAAAATAACAAAGTCGTGTGCAAATTATATGCCATCCATGCCTGAGCAAATCCCCAATTCATGCGTATTGCGCAAACGTGCGCGCCTGCCCATCGGCTACAGTGGCGCCATGTCCACACTGCTGCCCATCCGCTCCTGCCTCGTCCTGCCGTTTGTCCTGATGGCGCTCAATGCCTGCTCCACGCAGGTCGAGCTGCGCATGGCGGCGCAACAGGAACAGTTCGCGCAGGAAGCGGCCGGCCATGGCGACTGGGCGCAAGCCCTGCGCAACTACGCGGCGGCCGTGGAAAATGTCGGATTGGGCCATGGCGATCTCGCTTGGCAGGCGCGGCTGCATCACCAGGCGGGGCGCGCCGCCAGCGCCGCATGCCGCTACGACGCGGCCGTGTTTCATTTCCGCAGCGCCATCGCGCTGGCACAGCAGGCTCACGCTTCGAGCGACCTCAGCTACAAGGCGCTGATCGACCTGTATGAACGCCAGGGCAAGACGGCGGAAGCCTTGGCCTGGCGCAATGAACTGAGCCGGCACCGGGCGCGGGCAATGAGCGCGCTGGCCGGCCTGGAATCGCTGCCGACGCTGGACGGCCATGAACCGTGCAGGGCAACGGCGACACCGGCGCCGCATTAAGGCAACCGGCGGCTGGCATTGCAAAAATAATACATATTGCATGCATTTCTTTGCTATATGACAACCAATTAAGAGTTAGCTTAATTCTCGAGACCTTACTATAATTATGTCCCCGACACCGACAGGCTGCACCAATGCTTCAGAAATTCTCCTCAATTCAGATAATCAGAGCAATTGCAGCACTGTCCGTCGTGATGTTTCATTCTCACTTTGCAGTCGCTTCTTTTCCGGACGAATATAAAGTCACCCTTCCATTTATTTACAAATGGGGTTATCTCGGCGTCGATCTCTTCTTTGTCGTCAGCGGTTTCATCATTGCGCATATCGCAAGCAAGGGACAAATTCAACCGGCATCGTTTTTAACCAGACGCTTCTTCAGGATATATCCGCTATACTGGATATTTTGCGGGACGGCCGTCTATCTGCAATTATGCTACGGCTACAATCTTGGCGGCGGCGAGCTGGGCATGCCGGAGATCATCAAGTCTTTTGCCATCTTCCCGATGGAAAACCATCCGCCCTATGCCGTAGGCTGGACCTTGGAACATGAAATAATATTCTACCTGCTGAGCGCAGTTATTTTATATTTTTCCAGTTTCAGAACATTCATCATTATTCTTTCCCTGCTTGGCGGCGCGGGTCTCGTTTTACCCATCCTGGTCAATCAGGGAACGCTTCTTCCCTTCTGGGATTACCATTTATTGTCTCCAACGCATATCAATTTCCTGACAGGTATTTTGATTTATAAAAATCAAGATCGTCTTGTAAAATTCAAATCGGCCGGACCGCTGCTTGCCTCCGCCATTATATTTTTCACTTGGGAAAACATGCTGGGTTGGCCCAATGCAAGCTGGAATACCTTGATTTCCACATTGGGAACCAGTATATGTTCAGCCCTGTTAATCGTGGCCTTCTTGAATTCAGAAAAATCAAATGCCAGCAAGCCAAACAGTTTTTGGCACAGCCGATATACGAAATTCATGATCGGCATTGGCAATGCCTCATTTTCGCTCTATCTGGTGCACTGGATCATTTTCATGGAAGTCGGCCGCAATAAATGGAAAATCTATTTCGAGCTGCCGGACCACGCAGCCGAAAGTTATCGGATAGCAATAATCGCCGCCACCGTGCTGCTTGCCTTCCTCATGTACAAACTCATAGAAACGCCCTTGATCGCAGTCGGTCATTGGATTGCAAAACGTCTGGAAAAATAGCCAGCAAGCGCCAGCACACGGCAAGCCGGATGTCCGGCGCAGGCGCAGTGGGGTAGCGCAGAACAACGGATAAAGGCTGCCGCACCGCGCGACTGGCGGCGCCAGCCACCAGGTTCATCCGTTCAGGTCAGCACTGTCAGCCCTTGCCATAGGGCTCGGGTTCTTTATAGAGGATGCAGATGGAAACGCGCTCATCGCTATCGGGCGAAAAGGCATGTTCGCTATGGGAAAAGCTGTCTTTGGCTACCAGATAGTAATGGCCGCTGGCGGTAAAGAAGTCAGCATAGGACGTCTTGTAGGAAAACAAGCCAGGCTTGTGATGATAGGTGCGCTTGTGGCGAATACCGGGATCAAAGTCCAGGATGGCCAGAAATCCACCGCTCTTCAATACCCGGTCGGCCTCGGCAACAGCCTTGAGAATTTCCGTCCGGTCCACCAGGTACAGGCAAAAGCCGAAGTACACCAGATCCATGCTGGCATCGCCGTGCGGAATGTGCGACGCAATCGAGACGTCCAGGTGAACATTGGCATTAGGAAATTTATCCATGCCTTCGCGGACAGCCTCGGCAGAGGGATCGATGCCATGGCCCTGCGCAGCAAAGAACTGGCACAGATCCGCCAGTTTGACGCCGTTGCCGCAGCCGATTTCGAGGATATGCCCGATACGGTCACGGTGGCCGGCCAGCACGCGCTTGATCGCTTCGTTCTCGTAGAATGACTTCTGCTGGTTCAAGGTGGATCTGTTGCGGTCGAACCAGCGGTCACCCTCCCCCTCCAAAAATACCTGGCATTGCGTTTGCGCTAAGGAAGTCATCACCATGGCCAGCCCTTTGAAGTCTTGTGCCTGGCTGCGAGCAGCCAAATCCCAACAATATCGGTTCCTGCGGTGCGCTACTACGCATGCGCGCACTGCAGGCATGATTCTTTCATAAACATTCAAAAAATATTATCACCAATCCTGGCACTGCGCGCCTTTTGGCCTTGATTTTTATCAGTGGCGGCACCGGTCTGTTTTGAGTCCGGGTCCGGCAATCCATCCGGGCAAGCTGCGTGGCCCGGAAACGACAATGCCCCGCACCGGCGGGGCATTGTCAAACAGCTCATGCGGCAAACGGCATTCAGAAATCCATGGTTCCCGACAGCATGAAGGTGCGCGGCGCACCCAGGCCCAGGCTGGTCCACTGCGGCAGCGCCCAGTAAGCCTTGTTGCCGACGTTGCTCACGCTGGCGCGCACGGTCAACGGCCTGCCCGCCGCGCGCGTGGCGTAGCGCGCGCCCAGGTCAAACACGGTACGGCCCGGCACGGACAGCGAGTTGTCCGCATTGATGTATTGCTTCGATGCCGCCGTCGCATTGGCCGTCAGGGTCACGCCGGGCACGGCCGGGGTATCCCACTCGACGCCCAGCTTGGCTTGCAGCTTGGGCACGCCCGTCGCCTGCTTGCCCTGGTTGCTGCCGCCCACGGTCTTCGTCAAGACGGGGTCCACATAGGCCACGCCGCCCATCAGGCGCACGTCGCGCAGGGGCGAACCGAAGAAGCCCCAGTCGACGCCGCGGTTGCGCTGTTCGCCGCCAAAGGAAAAGATATTGCTGACCGGATCGACATAGCTGCTGGGCCGCTTGATTTCATACACGCTGACCGTATGCGCGAACTCGCCCAGGTCGACCTTGAAGCCCAGTTCCGCCTGCTTCGACTTGTACGGCGCAAAGACCTCGCCCGAATTGGCCGCCGTCAGCGGCGCCGTGGCGCCCTGGCTCAAGCCTTCGATGTAATTGCCGTACAGAGAGATATTCTTGCTGGCCTTGACCAGCAGCGCGACGGCGGGCGTGGTGACGCTTTCGTCATAGCGCGACGTGCGCGCGCCCGTCTTGATGTTGAAGTTATCGCTGAGCACTTCCTGGCGGCGCAAGCCCACCGTCAGCTGCACGGTGTCTTGCGCAAAGGACAGCGTGTCGACCAGGCCAAAGCTGGCCAGGCGCAGTTCCGCCTTGGAAATCTGCGGCGCCTCGAAGCGGGTCGCCGGTCCCCAGACGGGATTGTAGATATTCGTGATCCAGTCTTTCGCCAGGGTATTGCGGCGCCCGTACTGCTTGTCCGTGTGGTGATAATACGTGGCGTTCACGGCCCATTGATGGCCGATATCGCCCGTGCGCAGCTTGCCCCGCAAGCCCGCTTCCGCCGACTGCTTTTCCACATCGAAACCCAGGTCGGCAACGTTGGTGCGGTAGTCGCCGGCCGTGTTGAACACCTGGATCAGATACGCGCCCGTCGACTGGTAGTCGGCCTGGCTGGCACCGACGGCGGCGTAGGCCATCACCTGCTCGTTCACATCCAGTTCGCCGCGCAGCATCGCGCCCTTGTCCTTGGTATCGTAAAACGCCCAGCTGGGATTGAGCAGGGTTTCCGCTTTCGGCGGACGCGGCACGGGCAAGCCGGCGGCCAGGTTGACGCCCCGGTTCAAGCCGTCGGCACGATCCTCGCTGTGATACAGGTCGGCCGACAGGCGCGCGCCATTGCCGCGCCAGTCCAGGCCCACGGAAGCGAGCTGGGTCTTCTTTTTCTGGTGGTCGATGGCGCCGTCGCCGTCACGGTAGACGCCGTTGACTCTGATGCCGAATTGTTGATTGTCGCCAAAGCGCTGGCCCAGGTCCACGTGGCCGCCCCATTGCGAATCCGACATATACGACGCCGTCACGCGCGCCAGCGGCGTGTCGCCCGCGCGCTTGGGCACCAGGTTGATGCTGCCGCCCACCGAGCCGCCCGGTGGCATGCCATTGAGCAAGGCCGACGGCCCTTTCAGCACGTCGATGCGCTCGAACATTTCGGGCGAGGTGCGGTAGTACGGCGAGATGCCGTACAGCCCGCCGAACGCGACGTCGCCGATATTCGAGCTGAAGCCCCGTATCGAATAATTCTCGCCGATGATGCCCGTCATGCCGCTGCTGAAGACGGTGGGGTCGGTGGCGGAAATCACGTCGGTGATGTCGCGCGCCTGCCGGTCCTCGATGAATTTATCCGTGTAGCTGATGGTGTTGAAGGGCGTCTCCATGAAGTCCTTGTCGCCCAAAAAACCCACGCGGCCGCCGGAAGCCACCTGGCCGCCCACATAGGCTTCGGTCACCGCATTGCCCTTGCCCCACACGGTCACGGCCGGCATGGTCGCGGCGGCTTCAGCGGCGGCGCTGTGCGCCGGTTCGCGGCGCAAGGTGTAGCTGCCATTGCCCTCGCGCACGGCTTGCAGGCCATGGCCGCGCAGCAAGGCATAAAAACCTTCGGGCACGCTGTAGCTGCCGGACAGGCCCGCACAGCTCTTGCCCTGCAGCAGGCTAGCCTCGGCCGTCAATTCGATGCCCGCCTCGGCGGCGAAGGTATTGAGCGCCAGGCCCAGCGAACCGGCCGGCACGTTGAACGCTTGCCGGGTTTGCGCCGCTTGCGCGAACGCCGGCCGGGCCGCCACGCCCAGCGCCCCCGCCGTGAGACCCGTGATCAGCGCCAGCTGCACGGCGGTGGCGATGCGACTCAATGTCAAGGCGGGAAGGTGGCGCGATGCCATGCGTTTGCTCATACGGTAAATCCTTTCAGATGGATGATTGCTTGCTCTCACCCTGTCTCCCGAACGAAAAGGCAAAATCCTCAATGCAAATACGACTCATTACGAAAAATATCACGATTACCGGTAGCCCTGGAGCACATCGTCGATCACCAGCTTCAACGACGTCACGCTGGCCGCCGTGATGTACCAGGCATCCGCATCGACGAAGACGACGCGGCCGTTCTTCCAGGCATTGGTCTGGCGCAAAAGAGGATTGGCCATCTGCTCGGCCGTCATGACGGGACGGTGCTCCATCACGGCCGTGCGGTCCACGACATAGATGATGTCGGGATTGGCTTGCTGGATGAACTCGCTGGAAATCGGCTGTCCATGCAAGCCCGCTTCGATGGCCGAGCTGGCCGGTTTGACGCCGAGCGCATCGAAAACAAAGCCGTAGCGCGACTGCACGCCGAACGAGCTGAAGGCGCCGTTGTTGTGCAGCACGATCAGGGCTTTCTCGGGACGCTCCTGCGTCACCTTGCGGGCGTCCGCCACCTTCGCATCGAGCTCGGCGGCTTTCTGGCGAGCGATATCTTCCTTGCCGAAAATGCGCCCCAGTGTCAGCAAGTGCTGCTTGACCACGTCGATGTGCTTGCCCTGGCTGTTCTTGAAGTCCACGTCGAAGTGCAAGCTGGGCGCGATCTGGCTCAGCTCCTTGTAGTGGTTGGCCTGGATCGACGTCATCAGCACCAGGTCGGGCTTGAGCGCGTGGATGTGCTCGAGGTTGGGCTGCACGATGGCGCCCAGGTCGCCGATGCCCTGGTCCTCCTTGTAGCGGGCCAGAAAATGCGGCACATAATCCTTCACCATGCCGGCCACGGGCACGCCCAGCTGGTCGAGGAAATCGACTTCATTCATGTCCAGCACGGCCACGCGTTGCGGGCGCTGCTGGATCACCGTCGTGCCCAGTTTATGCTCGATGGTGATGGGAGAATATGCCTGCTGTGATGCCGTGGCGGCCGGCGCCGGCGGCACCGTGGCGGCCTTGTCGCTGCAGCCGGGCAAGGCGGCCACGGCGGCGAGCAGCACGGCCAGCGCGCAGAAAGGTTTGTTCCAGATCATCTCAAGCTCCTGTGGGGGTAAAGTAATTGCAGACGCAGCCGCGTTCATCGCGCACGATGTGAAAATCGATGTCGTACAGGGACCGCAGGCGTTCCTCGGTGACGACCTCGTGCGCGGGGCCGCTGAAGCGCACGGCGCCGCCCTGCATGGCGACGATGTGGTCCGAATAGTTGGCGGCGAAATTGATGTCGTGAATCACCAGGATCACGGTGCGGCCCTGTTCGTCGCACAGGCGGCGCAGCGCGCGCATGATCTGCACGGCGTGTTTCATGTCCAGGTTGTTGAGCGGCTCGTCGAGCAGCAGAATATCTGTCTGCTGGGCAATCGTCATGGCCAGGAAAGCCATCTGGCGCTGGCCGCCGCTCAGCTCATCGACGTAGGCGGCACGCAGCGCGTCGAGCGACAAAAAGGCGATGGCCTCGTCGATCGCGTGCCGGTCCTGCGCCGTCAAGTTGCCGCGGCTGTGGGGAAAGCGGCCGAAGGCGACCAGTTCTTCCACCGTCAGGCGCAGGCTGAAATCGGGCGACTGGCGCAGGGTGGCCACTTGCCGCGCATAGTCGGCCAGGCGGATATCCGCAATGCTGCGCCCGCCCAGCAGAATATCGCCATCGCTGGGCTCGATCAGGCGCGCGACCAGCATCAGCAAGGTCGTCTTGCCGGCGCCGTTGGGGCCGATCAAGGACGTGACCTGTCCTTTGGGAAACTGCACGTTGACGTTGGCCAGCACCGTCCTGGCGCCGTAGCTTTTTTCGATCTGTTGGACGTGAATCATGCGGTGCCTCGGGTACGGACCATGAGCGCGAGAAAATACGCGCCGCACACCAGGTTGACGAGAATGCCGACCGTGGTGCGGTAATTGAAAACGTGCTCGACCAGCAACTGGGCGACCAGGAAGATGGCGATGGCGATGGCGCAGCCCAGGGGCAAGGTGGCACGGTGGCGCCCCGTGCGGGCCAGCGCATAGGTCGTGTTTGCAACGAAGATGCCCATGAAGGCCGTGGGTCCCAAGAGGCTGGTCGAGACCGCCACCAGCACGGCGATCAGCGCCAGCTGCAGCTGCACCATGCGCCGGTAATCGATACCCAGCGACATGGCCTGTTCGCGGCCCAGCGCCAGCACGTCGAGCGCGGGCAAGGTCTTCGCCACGGCCATGCACGCGGCGCCCGCCAGCAGCGCCGAATACAGCAATTGCCCGGGCTGCGCCTTGTTGAACGAGGCCTGGCTGAATCCCTGCAAAATGGCGAACTCGCCCGGGCTGATGCGCAACTGGATGAACTGGGTAAACGTACCGATCACCATCGTCAGCACAAAGCCCAGCAACAGCAAAAAATACACGTTGTTCTTGCCATCACGAAACAGCCAATAATGCATGGCCCACGAGTACGCGAGCATCAGCGCAATCGACACGACAAAATTGCCGTTCTGTCCCAGCAGCACCAGGCTGTGCATGCCCATCACGAGGATCAGCAGCGACTGCAGCAGCAGATACACGGCTTCATAGCCCATGACGGCCGGCGTCAGTATCCGGTTGCCGGCGGTGGTCTGGAATACGATGGAGGACACGGCCACGCAGACGCCGCCAATGGCGATGGCGGCCAGCCGCGCCAGGCGCTTCGGGATGATGTAATCGAAGTCCAGATTCGCGCCGAGCAGGAGAAACGCCGCCGCCAGGGCGGCAACGGCCAGCCACAGCATCGCGGGATTCATTACGCGCCTCATCGCCGCCCCCGGATGATCAGGAAGAGAAACAGCAAGCCGCCCACGCCGCCCGCCGTCAGGCCGATCGGCACCTCGAACGGATAGATCAGCAAGCGCCCGGCGATGTCGCAGGCCAGCAGCAGCGAGGCGCCGCACAGGGCGACGATGGGCAGGGTGCGGCCCAGGTTGTCGCCGTAGCGCAAGGCCACCAGGTTCGGGATGGCCAGGCCGACAAACGGAATCGCTCCCACCGTGATCACCGTGGCTGCCACCGTGACGGCCACCAGCATCAGGCCCAGCGCCACCGTGCCCCCGTAGTTCAGGCCCAGGCTGGCGGCCATGCCCTCGCCCATGCCCAGCAGCGTGAAACGCTGCGCGTACAGATACGTGAGGGCAACGATGGGCAGGATCAGATAAATGATTTCATAGTTGCCCTGCACGATCTTCGAGAAGTCGCCCAGCAGCCAGCCCTGCATGCTTTGCAGGATATTGTTGCGGTAGGCATAGAACTCGGCCACGGCGCTCAGCACGCCGCCATACACGAGGCCGATGACGGGCACGAGTATCGTGTTCTTGAAACGGATACGGCGGATCAGCGCCACGTAGACCAGGCTGGCGGCAAAGCAAAAGGCCAGCGCAAACGCCATCTTGCCCGCCGTGCCCGCTGCGGGCGCCATCGTCAGCGAGACGAGGATGCCCAGCTTGGCCGCGTCGAGGCCGCCCGACGTGGCCGGCTCGACGAATTTGTTGCGCACGATGTGCTGCAGGATGACGCCGCAGACGGACAGCCCCACGCCCGTCAGCACCAGCGCCGCCAGGCGCGGCAGCCGGCTGGCCGTCAAGGTCAGCCAGGTATCGTCGGACAGCGCGCCGGACAGCGCAAACAGCTGCGTCCAGGCAATGTCCCGCGCGCCCACCAGCAGCGACATACCACACAGCAGGAAGAACAGGGAAAACAGACGCGCGCGTGTCAAATCATCATCCCGTTCATTGCTGCGGCGCCGCGGAGGCGATGCGCCAGCCCTTGGCCGCCTGGCGCTGGGCCAGGAAGTGGGCATACAGGCCATCGCGTGCGCGCAGCTGTGCCGGCGCGCCCTGCTCGCGGACCTGTCCCCCGTCGAGCACGACGATCTGGTCGGCCATCGCCACCGTCGACAGCTGGTGGGCGATGACGATCACCGTGCGCTTGCCGCGCAGTCGCGCCAGCGCCTCGGCGATGGCGGCCTGGTTTTCCGCGTCGAGCGCGGCCGTGGCTTCGTCGACCAGCAGAATCGGCGCATCCTTGATCAGCGCGCGGGCGATGGCGATACGCTGGCGTTCGCCGCCGGACAGGCGCGCGCCGCCCTCGCCCACCGGCGTGTCCAGGCCCTGCGGCAGGCGGGCGATGATCTCGGCCACGCCCGCCTGGCGCGCCGCTTCCAGCACTTCGGCATCGCTCGCGTCCGGCTTGCCGAGGCGAATGTTATCGGCGATGCTGCCCTGGAACAGATAGCTGTCCTGGAAGATCTGGCTGATCTGCCCGGCCAATTGCTCGCTGGACATGTGCCGCACGTCGACGCCGCCCACCAGCACGGCGCCCTGGCTGGCGTCAAAGAAACGCGCGATCAGGCGCACCAGGGTCGTCTTGCCGGAACCGGACGCGCCGATCAGCGCCGTCATGCTGCCCGGCGCGCAGTGCAGGTTGATGTCCGTCAATACGTCGGCTTGATCCTGTGCATAGCGGAATCCCACGCCGCGCAATTCGACGGCGCCATCGCGCGGCGCTTGCGGCATGGCCGCTGCCGGCAAGGGCTGCACGGCGAAAATATCGCGCGCCGCATCGAGCGGCCCCCGCGCGCCGCGCAGCACTTCGCCATAACTGGCCACTTCCTGCAAGGGGTCGACAAAGCGTACCACCAGCAACAGCGCCACGATGACGGCGATGGCGTCGCCCGTGCCGGCGCCGCCACCCAGCAGCGTGTTCAGCCACAGCGCGGCGGCGGCCAGCAAGGCGGCAAAGATGGCTTGCACGGTCCAGGCGTTGAGCACCGCCGACAGCGCGGACAGATAGATCAGCCGCGTGCCGGCGTGGCGCTGCTCGTCGATGGCTTGCTGCAGGAACCGCGTGCCGCCCCCCTCTCCATTAAATGCGCGCAACACCGATTGCGCTTGCGCAAACTCCACCAGGCGCTGGCTGGTCTGGGCAAAATGCCGGTGATACGCGTCATCGGCGCGCTGGCCCAGGTGCGCCGTCAGCCGCAAGGCGCCGGCCAGGATGGGCAGCGCCAGCAGGGCAATCACGCCCAGCGGCCAGTGCAGCGCAAACAGCGCGGCCAGCAGCACCAGGGGCGTGACGGCGCCGCAAATCACGGGCGTCAGCACGTGGGCGGGCAGCTGGGCCACATTCATCATGCCCTGCGTGATGACGTGGCCCAGTTTCGCCGTATGCTCCGGCGTGTACCAGCCGACGGGCAGGCGCGCCACATGGTCGCCCAGGCGCTGGCGCGCCCCTTGCAGGATCGTCACGCCCACGCGCACGCCCGCCTTTTCCACCTGTCTCCGCCAGGCCCAGCAAGCCACCAGCCCGGCCAGCAACGCCAGCAGCCACAGGGCCGCGCCGCCCGTATCGGCGGCCAGCAAGCGGCCCAGGGCCAGCACCAGCGCCGTCATCGTCAACCCGCCGAGTACGCCATAGGCGAGCGCCATGGCACAGTAGCGGCGGAACACGGGCGCATCGTCGCCCAGCAGTTGAATGAAGGTCTTCAGCATGGCAGCACCGCGTCTTCCCGGGTATCCTGGTAGCCGCCCAGCGCCCACAGTTGCGCATAGCGGCCCTTGTCTGCGAGCAGTCCGGCATGGCTGCCCTGCTCAAGAATGGCGCCGTTCTCGACGACGACGATATGGTCCGCGTGCATGATGGTGTCGAGCCGGTGCGCGATCACCAGCAGGGTGCGGCCACGGGCAAAGCGCGACAGCGCATCCTGGATCGCCACCTCGTTTTCCGCGTCGGCCGCCGCCGTCGCTTCATCGAGCACCAGCACGGACGGGTCGAGCAGCACGGCGCGCGCGATGCTCACGCGCTGCAGCTCGCCGCCGGACAATTGCGCATCCTCGCCGATCACGGAATCGTAGCCACGCGGCAAGGCCAGGATGCGTTCGTGGATGTTCGCCAGGCGCGCCCCCGCTTCCACCTCGCCGCTGCTGGCGCCAGGCCGGCCCAGCGCGATGTTCTCGCGCACGCTGGCATGGATCAGGCGCACTTCCTGCAGCACGAAGCCGACGCGCCGGTACAGCTCGGTCGTGGCGATATGCCGCAGGTCGACGCCGCCCAGGGTGATGCGGCCTTGCGTGGGATCAAAAAAGCGCAGCAGCAGCCGCGCCAGGGTCGACTTGCCGGAACCGGAGGCGCCGACGATGGCAGTCACCGTGCCGGGCCGCAAAGTCAGGTTAATATCCGACAACACCTGGTTTTGCCCATCGTAGGCGTAGCCGACGCCTTCCAGGCGGATCTCGGTGCCGTCCGGCAGCTGCTGCTGTCCGGGCGCCGGCTGCGCCAGCACGGGCGTGTCGAGCAGCGCCAGCACGCGCTGGGCGGCGCCGGTGGCGTTGTTGAGGTCATGCGTCAGGTAGTGCAGCAGCAGCATCGGTGCGGAGATGCCGGGCGCCACCAGGGCGAACGGCAACACGTCGACGGGCGCCATCATGTCCAGGGCCACGAACACGGTGCCGGCGATCACCACCACGCCCAGCACGGCGACGGGCGCGATCAGCGTATTCGCATTGGCCATCGAACCCACCAGCGGCCGCGTGAACGCGGCAAACGCGTCGGCAAACGCATCGACGGCCGCGCGGTAGCTGCCGTGCGCGCGGCCCGTGGCGCCGAAGGCCTTGACCACGGGAATGCCGTTGACGAATTCCACCACCGCATGGTTGATGCGTCCCATGCCGGTGACGAATTGCGCCATATTGTTTCCGCTGGCCTTCATGGCGCGGCCAAAGAACAGGAAAAAGCCGGGAAAGGGCAGGATGGCGATCAGGGCCATGCGCCAGTCCATGGCGAACAGGTACACAACGGAAATGGCGATGGCGCCCACGGCGCGCCCCGTCGTCGTGTAGAAGTGGGCCGTGAGGCTGTGCAGGGTATTGATGTCGTCCTGCATCGCCTGCTTGACTTCGCCCGAGGCGCGGCTGGTGAACCAGCCCAGCGGCACTTGCCCCAGACGCCGCATCGCTTGCAGGCGCAATTGATGGGTGATGCGGTTGTCGGCCAGGTGCGCGGCCAGCTCGCCCAGCGAGATCAGGGCCATGCCGAGGAACAGGCCGGCGGCGCTGGCGATGACGATGCGCCACACGTCGCCCTGCGCCAAGGTGCCGGCGGGTCCCAGGGCCATGGTTGCCAGGTGCGCGATGCCGGCCAGCGGCACCAGGGTGAACATGGAACCGATGCCGGTGAGCAAGGCAGCGACGATCAGGCGCCCGCGGATGGGCTGCAATATGCGGCGGATCGGGTCCGCCTGTTTGGGTTCGGCCGGGGCCGCGTCATGGGTACTCATGAAAAAAGGGCATGCATGGTGTCAGAAGAAAAGAGTGGCTCTCACCCTATATCCCGAACGAGGTGGCAAAACCCTCAATCGGGCCAGCGGAAAATCTCAAACAGCAGCCTGGGGCAGGGCCTGCACCGTGACCCAGTAACGCGTGCGCGCGACAACTTCGATGGGCAAGGCCAGCGCCAGGTTGTGCAGCGCGCGGTCCGTGTCGCGCAGCGAAAACACGCCGTTGACTTTCAGGCTGGCCACGGCCGGATCACAGCGCAGCAGGCCCGGCCGGTAGCGGGCCAGTTCCGCGAGCAAGTCATCGAGGCGCAGGCTGTCGGCCACCAGCACGCCCTTCGTCCAGGCCGCCGCGCTGGCGGACACGGGCGCGGCAGACTGCACGATATCGGCCGAAAACACGGCGCTGTACCCCGTGGCGATGCGCACGGGCCGGCCCGGTGCATGCGCGAGGCGCACTTCCACGGCGCCCTCGAAGACGGCCACGCGCGACGTGTGTTCGTCTTGTCGCACAGTAAAACGCGTGCCCAGCGCCTGCACCGTGCCGTGGCGGCTTTGCACGCGGAAAGGCCGCTGCGCCGGGTCCGGATCGTGCGCCGTGGTGACATGGATTTCGCCCGTGCGCAGGATCAGCAAGCGCTCGCTGGCGTCGAAGCGCACGTCGATGGCGGACGCCGAGGCCAGCATCACGCGCGTGCCGTCAGGCAGCATGATTTCGCGCAATTCCCCCGTCGCCGTGCTGTGCCCGGCCGTGGCCACTTGCCAAGCATCCGTGCCGCGCAGCATATACGCCATGCCGCCCACGGGCAGCAGCACGGCCAGCAGCTTCAGGGCACGGCGGCGGTTCAGATAGGCGGCGGGCGCCGGTTCGCGCAGCGCGTGCCGGGCGGCGTCGCGCGGCACGCTGTGCAGCTTGCCTTCGAACGCCTGCAGGCGCTGCCAGGCGATGGCGTGATGGGGATGGGCGGCGCACCAGCGGGCACAGGCGGCCCGGTCTGCGTCGCTGGCGTCGTCGGACCACAGGCGCGCCATCCACTGGGCCGCCTGCTGGACGACGGCCGGCGCGATCACCACGTCCATGGCTCAGGCATCGGGCGCATGCAAGGCCTGGTAGCAGGCCAGCAAGCCGGCGGCGATGTATTTTTCGACAGACGAGACGGACACCTGCAATTCGGCGGCGATATCGCGGTAGCTCATGCCGTCGAGTTTGCACAGCAGCAAGGCCTTGCGCGCCTTGGGGGGCAGCTTGTGCAGCACCGCATCGATCTCCGCCAGCGCCTCGACCACCAGCGCGCGCTCCTCTTCGGACGGCGCCAGCGCCTCGGGCACGAGGGCCAGCACTTCCAGGTAGGCGGCCTCGATCTGGCGGCGGCGGTACAGGTCGATGACCATGCCGTTGGCGATCTGCGTCAGGTGGCGGCGCGACTCGCCGGCCGGCGGCACGCGCCCCGTCTTCATCAGGTGCAGATACACGTCGTGCGCCAGGTCGGCCGCATCGAAGGCATTGCCCAGCTTGCGGCGCAGCAAACCCCGCAGCCAGCCATGGTGGTCGGTGTACAGACTGCTGACTTGCTGCTGAAGCGCTAACTCGGCGGTGCTCACGATACCCTTCCTGTGGTCGACGGCCAGCAAAAAGTGGCACATTCATATAAATGAGAATTATTCTCATCATACAGGAAAAAACTGGACCGCCGCAACCGCCGTGCCCCGTGCACCGGGTGCGGCAGCCAGGCCACGCCCGGCAAGCAGGCAATAAAAAACCCTGCAAATCAATGACTTGCAGGGCTCGTTACTGTCCCATGCCCAGGCATGGGAACAGCGTCGGGAGTTAGACGTTGAACAGGAAGTTCAGCACGTCGCCATCCTTGACCACATATTCCTTGCCCTCGGCGCGCATCTTGCCCGCTTCCTTGGCGCCCGCTTCGCCCTTGTAGGCGATGAAGTCGTCATAGGCGATGGTTTGCGCGCGGATGAAGCCCCGTTCGAAGTCGGTGTGGATCACGCCGGCCGCCTGCGGCGCCGTGGCGCCGACGGGGATGGTCCAGGCGCGTACTTCCTTCACGCCCGCCGTGAAGTAGGTTTGCAGGCCCAGCAGCTTGTAGCCGGCGCGGATCAGGCGGTCCAGGCCTGGCTCTTCCATGCCCATGTCGGCCAGGAAAGCGCCCTTGTCGGCATCGTCCAGGTCGGCGATTTCCGCTTCCAGCGCCGCGCAGATGGCGACGATGGGCGCGTTCTGCGATTTCGCGTAGGCGGTCAGCTGGTCCAGCAGCGGATTGTCCGTGAAGCCCGTGTCCGACACGTTGGCCACGAACATGGCCGGCTTGGCCGTGATCAGGCACAAAGGCTTGATCAGTTCCATTTCGTCGGCGTCCAGGCCCATGGCGCGCACCGGCTTGGCATCGTTCAGGTAAGGCATCATGCGTTCCATGATGGCCAGCAGCTTGGCCGCGTCCTTGTCGCCCGAGCGGGCTTTCTTGTTTTCGCGGTGGATGGCTTTTTCCACGGTGCCCATGTCGGCCAGCGCCAGTTCGGTCTGGATGACTTCGATATCGTCGAGCGGGTTGATCTTGCCGGCCACGTGGATGACGTTGTCATCTTCGAAGCAGCGCACGACGTTGACGATGGCGTCCGTTTCGCGGATGTGCGACAGGAACTGGTTGCCCAGGCCCTCGCCTTTCGACGCGCCCGCCACCAGGCCGGCGATGTCGACGAATTCCACGATGGCGTTGACCATGCGTTCCGGCTTGACGATGGCGGCCAGCGCATCCATACGCGGATCCGGCACTTCGACGACGCCGACGTTCGGCTCGATGGTGCAGAACGGATAGTTTTCAGCCGGGATGCCGGCTTTCGTCAGTGCATTGAACAGGGTGGACTTGCCGACGTTCGGCAAGCCGACGATACCGCATTGGAGACTCATGGAAAACCTTTAAATAATCAATTTTGCCGGCAAGCGGCTGGTGCAAAAACGGCCTGTACCGGCGTTTTCTGGATAATCTTGCTGTAATAAATCTGGTAAGGGTCAATTGTACCTCTATGCACCCTACTCTTCAAAAAAACCGCCCCGGCGGCGCTAAGTGTCGCCATCTCCGTCGTCCCGCTGCGACGAGTCGAATTCCAGGATGTCGCCGGGCTGGCATTCGAGCATTTCGCAAATCTTCGACAAGGTATCGAAGCGCACGCCCCGCACCTTGCCCGATTTCAACAGGGACAGGTTCTGCTCCGTGATGCCGATGAAGGCCGCCAGTTCCTTCGATTTCACTTTTTTCCTGGCCAGTACCAGGTCGAGGCGCACGACGATGCCCATCAGATGAACCCGCTGTTTTCATCGGCCAGGCGCTGGCCTTCGTGCAGGATTTGCGCCAGCGCAAAGAACACGGAACACAGCAGCAAGGTCCACAGGTCGCCGCCCGTGATGTCGACCACCAGGCGCAGCTGGCCTGCCCCCTCTTCCAGCAAGCCGAACAGCATGCCCCGCACGGTCGGCTCCAGCAAGGTCAAGAACGTTCCCAGCAGCAGGCCGCCCGCGAAACGGCGAAAGCACGCCGCCACCTCGGGCGTGAAGTACACGCCTTGCTCGAACTGGCGCAAGACCCGGGCCAGCTGGCGCACGGCATCGCCCAGCACCAGCAGGGCCGGCAAGGCCAGCGCCAGGCCCAGCGCCCGCTGCCACCAGGGCATGGCGGCCAGGCGCTCGAATGGCTGGCTCTGCAATTGCAAGACCAGTTCATACATGCCGGCGCCTCCCACGGTGCCGTGCGCGGCCGGCGCGGGCGCCAGCCAGCCCAGCACTGTCAGCAGCAGGTACAAAGCAAAGAAGCCCGTCACGCCTAGGCGCACGCGCCGGCTCAGTATGGCTGGTCCCGCATTATTTTTTTTCATATTTAAAAGTATACGAACACGCAAAGTGTCGATAGAATAAATTATCGTAAAACAATAATTAAATCATGTTTTGCGACCATTTTAACATGTTCGCCCTATCCTATCGACTGGAGACACCATGAAGACCCTGCTTGCCACACTCGTTTGCAGCACCGCCTTTTTGCTCGGCGGCCCCGCCCGCGCCCATGACTTGCACGCCATGCTGCAGCAGGCGCTGGCCGACAAGAGCGTGCCGGCCATGGCGATCCTTGTCATTCGCGACGGCAAGATCGAGGCGCAGGCGCAGGCGGGCGTGCGCGCCAATGACGGCCAGGACGCCGTGCGCGCCGACGACGTGTGGAATATCGGCTCCGACGGCAAGGCCATGACGGTGACCCTGATCGCGCGCCTGGTGGAACGGGGCCTGCTGTCGTGGGATGCGCCGCTGTCGAGCATGCTGCCCGCGCTGAGCGCCGGCATGCGCGCCGAGTACCGCAGCGTCAATCTGGCGGACCTGCTGGCGCACCGCGCCGGCCTGCCGCCCAATCCCGATGAAGCGTGGATCAATTCCACCTACACGGATACACGCCCGCTGCCCCTGCTGCGCCTGGAATACGCGCAGCGCGCGCTGGCCGACGCGCCCGTCGCCACGCCGCGCGGCGAATCGCATTACTCGAACAGCGGCGCCATGATCGCCGCCGCCATCGCGGAACGGGTCACGGGCAAGACCTATGAGGAACTGATGCAGGCGGAGGTGTTTGGCCCGCTGGGCATGCAGGCCGCGTTCGGCCCCACCGTGCGCGGACAAAACCTGGGCCACAAGCAAGGCAAGCCCATCGCCGGCCTGATGGCCAGCAACCCGCTGATGATGGCGCCCGATGGAGAGATTCACTTGAGCCTGGCCGACTGGGCCAAGTTTGCGCTCGACCAGTTGCAGGGAGAACAGGGCAAGGGCAAGCTGCTGAAACGGGAAAGCTATGTGTTCCTGCACACGGCGCAGGGTGACACGAACGCGGCGCTGGGCTGGGGCGTGATGCACTTCCCGCCGCAGGCGCCGCAGCGCGTGCTGACGCACCTGGGCTCGAACGGCTACTGGCACGCGCTGATCGCGCTGGCGCCCGGCAGCGGCGACGGCTTGCTGATCGCCGCCAACGCGGGCGAAGGCAGCAGCGCCCAGGCGAGCCAGCAGCAGATGGCGAAAACCATCATGGCCGGCTTCGGCAAGGCGGGGAAATAATCAGACGGTATGCAACTTCATGGTTGCCGCTTCGAACTTGCCGTCGACGATCTGCGGCATGACTTGCAGGGATTTCTCGATCGCTTGCTCGATCAGCTCCTGGTCTTCGCGGCGCGGACGGTGCAGCACGAAATCGGCCACTTGCTGCTGCAGGCTCAGGGTGCGCGGATGGCCGATGCCCAGGCGCAAGCGCCAGTAATCCTGCGTGCCCAGCGCAGCCGTGATGTCCTTCAAGCCATTATGGCCGCCGGCCGAGCCGCCCTTCTTCAGGCGCGCGATGCCGGGCATCAAGTCCAGTTCGTCGTGCACCACCAGCACTTCATCGGCGGCGATCTTGAAGAAACGCGCCAGCGCGCCCACGGACTGGCCCGAGCGGTTCATGAAGGTCAGCGGTTCGAGCAGCCAGACTTCCTTGCCGCCGATTGACGTTTTCGCAAGCATGGCGTTGTAGCGCGAATCGCGCTGCAGGCGCGTGCCGGGCAAGCTGTTGGCGAGGTTGTCCACCAGCCAGAAGCCGGCATTGTGGCGGGTTTGTTCGTATTCGGGTCCCGGGTTGCCGAGGCCGACGATCAGGCGTATGGGCATGACTGTGTCTGCAATGTAAAAGAAAGCATTATCGGTGAAAACAGGCGGAAAAAAACCCGCGCGGCGAACCTGGCGGGTTTTTCCTTGCGACTACCGCATTGCTGCGGCGGCAAAATTACTTCTTGTCAGCAGCAACTTCAGCAGCAGCGGCTTCAGCAGCAACGTGGCCAGCCGGTACCGAAGCGGTAGCGATGGTCAGGTTGGCGCCGTGGGTGACAGCGGTCACGCCAGCTGGCAAGACCAGGTCGCCGACGTGCAGCGAGTGACCGACGTCGATGTTCGACAGGTCAACGTTGATGAATTCTGGCAGTTGGCCTGGCAGGCACGATACTTCGATTTCGTTGGCAACGTGGCTGATGGTCGCGCCATGCAGTTTGACTGCTGGGGAAACGTCAGCGTTCGTGAAGTGCAGCGCAACTTTCACGTGGATAGCTTGCTTAGCGTCAACGCGTTGGAAGTCAGCGTGCAGAACCAGTTGTTTGTATGCGTGGACTTGGAAGTCGCGCAACAGAACTTGCTGGGAAACGCCGTCGATTTCCAGGTCCAGGATCGACGAGTGGAACACTTCTTTTTTCAGCGCGTGGTACAGGGCGTTGTGATCCAGCGAGATCAGCACTGGGGCTTCAGCGCCGCCGTAGACGATACCAGGGGTTTGGCCGGAAATGCGCAGGCGGCGGCTCGCTCCGGAACCTTGCAATTCGCGTTTAAATGCGATAACTTTCATGTGAAACTCCAAGAAGAACAAGGCTTGCGCCTTGTGTTATGAAGATTCCCGCGACCAGGAATCTTCGGAAATGGGCGCATGCGCGCCCCGAAAACTAAAATACTACGGCGCAACAGGCAAAAAGCCGGTCGCGCCGCAGGTGACGTCTGTTGCTGCTCTTGTCGAATTAATCGATGAAGAGGGAAATAACCGAATCGCCCTTGATGATGCGCTTGAACGTCTCGGCCAGCAGCGGCGCGCACGTCAATTGACGAATCTTGCCGCAGGCCAGGGCCGCTTCGGACAGGGGGATCGTGTCGGTCACGACCAGCTCATCGAGTGGCGACGCCGAAATACGGTCGATCGCCGGGCCCGACAGCACCGCGTGCGTGCAATACGCCACGACTTTTTTCGCGCCGCGCTCCTTGAGCACTTCGGCAGCCTTGGTCAGCGTACCTGCCGTGTCGACCATGTCATCCATGATCACGCAGTTGCGGCCTTCGACTTCACCGATGATGTTCATCACTTCGGACACGTTCGCTTTTGGACGACGCTTGTCGATGATGGCCAGGTCGCAGCCCAGGCGTTTTGCCAGGGCGCGCGCACGTACCACACCGCCGACGTCCGGCGACACCACCAGCAGATCCTGGTAGTTTTTCTTTTGCAGGTCGCCCAGCAAAATTGGCGAAGCGTAGATGTTGTCGACTGGGATATCGAAGAAACCTTGAATCTGGTCAGCGTGCAAGTCCATGATCAGGACGCGCTCGACACCGGCTTCTTCCAGCATGTTCGCCACTACCTTGGCCGAAATCGCCACACGCGCGGAGCGTGGACGGCGGTCTTGGCGGGCGTAGCCGAAGTAAGGAATTGCGGCGGTGATGCGGCCAGCGGAAGCGCGTTTCAAGGCATCGACCATCAGCATGATTTCCATCAAGCTGTCGTTGGTTGGCGCACAGGTGGATTGCAAAACAAAAACATCCTTGCCGCGCACGTTTTCGTTAATCTCGACCATTACTTCGCCGTCAGAGAATTTCGAAACGTTTGCTTTACCGAGAGGGATGCCGAGGTTTTTTGCGACCCCCTCTGCTAACGCTGGATTCGCGTTGCCGGTAAAAACCATCAGGTTTTCGTAAGCCATGGGAGTCCCAAGAGGTGATATAGAAGTCTTGAAAAGCACTAACCGGGCATAGGCCCGGTCAGTCATTGTTTAGAATATGCCGCGTGGCGACATATCTGCTTTTTCCCGCACTGGACGCCAACTTCGCATCGACAGACTACGGTGAAATGGGTGGCAGGGGAAGAAGGATTCGAACCTTCGCATGCTGGAATCAAAATCCAGTGCCTTAACCAGCTTGGCGATTCCCCTACGCAACTGACTGCTTGCCGTCATGTTGGCCAGTATTATACCGACTATTTGACGCTAAGCAAAATCTTTTTTTGCTCTTTACAACACCGTGAGCATCGGGTGGCGATTCAGCGCTTTTGCCTTCCAGGCGATCCAGACCGGTGGCACATTGCTGAGCACCGCATCCGCTTCTTCCTGACTGCCAAACGCACTAAATACACAAGCACCGGAACCAGTCATCCTGGCCTCACCGTAAGCACCCAGCCATTCTACCGCATCTGCTACCGGCTTGAAAAGACTGCATGCCACTTGCTGTAAATCATTCTTACCAAATCCACCCGCATCGTTTCCTTCTGCGAGGTACCTGGAAAAGTCCGCTATTGTGACGGGTTCGGTATTTCTCGTCAAGCCTTCCGCGCAAAAAATTGCAGCGGTGGGAACTTGCACGCCCGGCTCGATCACCACATACCAGCAATCGGGCGTGGCGACGGGCTGCAGGGCCTCGCCCACGCCTTCGGCAAACGCATTCTCGCCAAAGATGAAAAACGGAATATCGGCGCCCAGCGGCAAGCCCAGCGCCATCAATTCCTCGCGGCTCAAGCCCGCCTGCCACAGGCGGTTCAAGGCCATCAGGGCCGTGGCCGCGTCGGACGAGCCGCCCCCCAGGCCGCCGCCCATGGGCAGCACCTTGTCGATGGCGATATCGACGCCGCGCGGCAAAGCGCCCGTGCGGCGCAGCACTTCCGCCTGCAGCAGCCGCGCGGCGCGGATGATCAGGTCCTGCTCTTCCGGCACGCCGGCCAGCGCCGTCACGCGGCGGATCAGCGTATCGTCGCGCAACGCGAAGTGCAAGGTGTCGCCATGGTCGAGCAATTGGAATACCGTCTGCAGCAGGTGATAGCCATCGGCGCGGCGGCCGTTGACGTGCAGAAATAAGTTCAGCTTGGCGGGGGCCGGGCAGTTGTTCAAGGTCGTCAGTGTCATGGTGCAGATGCGGCAGGGGCGGGTTCGAGCACGATGCGCAGCGACACGGCATCGGCCTGCGCGCTGGCATTGCGTTCGGCATCGATACGCCGCGGTTGGGGCAAGGCGCCCGGTGTATTCTCAGGCGCATCTTGCCACGACACATAGCGCAAGCGCCAGCCGTCCTTCGTTGTCACGCTGTCGTTGGCGGGCGAGGCCACGAAACGCTTGCCGTCGGCGCCCGTGGCATAGCCCTGCAGCCAGTCGCGCAAGCCCGACACGGGCAAGGACCAGCCCAGCATCTGCGCGCTCAGGGTGTCGACGTCGGGCGCGCTGCGCGGCGCCTTGCCGCTTTGCGTCAGCACGGCCTGCTGCGGCGTGACGGCGATCGTCGCCAGGGTGCTGCCGACGGGCGTATACAGGGTCACGTCCGTGCGCGCGGCCGTCTGCAGCCAGTTGAAATTGACGGTGGCCGATTCAGGCTTGTCATCCTTCTGGTACACCACGTTCAGGCGGCCCGTCAGCTCCACCTGTTCGCGGTAGGGCGCCACGGCCACGCTCGAAGGCGCGGCGCCGGACGAAAAAGGCGAAGTCAGGGTCGAGCAGGCCGAGAGGGACAGGCACAGAGCCGTCAGAACGAGGAGATTTTTTGACATGGGCATACGTAAAAACCAGCGACAGGGCGCTGGTTTTTCAGAGTTGGGTTAATCGATTCAATCACAGGCTGACATTCAGGCGCGCCAGCGTGCTTTTCAGCGCATCGTTTTTCGGGTCCTTGCCTTGCGCCTCGCGCCACAGTTTTTGCGCTTCATCCTTGTCGCCCTTCTGCCACAGCACTTCGCCCAGGTGGACGGCGATTTCCGGATCGCTGCGCACGGCATACGCGCGGCGCAGCGCGTTTTCCGCCGCGGCCAGGTTACCCATGCGGAACTGCACCCAGCCCATGCTGTCCATGATGAACGGATCGCCCGGCGCCATCTGCAGCGCCTTCTCGATCAGCGCATACGCTTCCTGCAGGCGGATGCCCCGCTCGGCCAGCGAGTAGCCGAGGGCGTTATACGCGTGCTGGTTGTCGGGCGCCAGCGCCATCACGCGGCGCAGGCTCGCTTCCATCAACTCCATCTTGTCCAGGCGCTCGGCCAGCAAGGCGTAGTCGTACAGCAGTTCCGGATTGTCGGGAAAGCGCAGCAAGGCGTTTTCCAGCACCGTGTACGCGCTTTGCACATAGCCGGCGTCGCGCAGGAATTGCGCGTCGACCAGCAGCACCTGCGCCTGGCTTGCCGGATCGTCCGTTTCGATTTCCGTCAGCGCCTTGCGCGCCGCATCGAGATTGCCGCCGCGGGCGATCAGCTGGGCGCGGCGCAAGCGCGCCTCGACATAGCCGCTCGATGCGCTGTTGTCGACCTTGTCCAGCCAGGCGATGGCGCCCGCCGTGTCGCCGCGCGTTTCGGCGATCTGCGACAGGATCATCAGGGCCTTGAACGGGTCGCGCGTGTCGCCGGGGGATTTTTCGAGCACGGCCAGGAAACGCTTGAAGTACTGCTCCGCGCCCTTGGTGTCTTCCAGCTGCAGCGCCACGATGCCGAGCGCATACAGGCCGCCCACGTTGTCGGGCTGCGTTTTCAGCAGCAGCAGGAATTGGTCGCGCGCCGGCTCCAGCTGTTTTTGCTCGACCAGCAGGCGCGCATACGCGCTGCGTACTTCGACGGCGTCCGGGTTCTTTTGCAGGAACGTGGCCAGCACCTTGCCAGCCGCCTCGGGTTCGCCCGTCACCTGCGCCAGGGTCAGCACGGCCAGCTCGGAGTTCGGCTTGATCGCCAGCGCCTTGTTCGCCTCGCCGATGGCGCGCTCGCGCTCGCCGATCGACAGGGCGCCCTGCGCCAGCACCAGGTGCGCTTCGAACATGTCCAGGTAGGGCTGCACCAGGCGCGTCACCATCGAATAGGCATACAGCTTGTCATTCGAGCGCGACAGGATTTGCTGCATCTGGAACAGGGCCACGCCGCGCGCGCCCGGCGGCGCATTGGCCAGGCGCTCGGCAAAGATCGGTTCCGCTTCCTCGATCTTGTCCGTCAGGACGACAAAGCCGAGGAAGAACTGCGTTGCCTCGTCCGATTCGGGCGCCAGGTCGCGCCACAGGCGGATGGCCGCCAGCGCTTCGCTGCCCTGCTTGGCGGCCAGCGCCATTTCGGAAGCGCGGCGCGCCAGGCGCGGGTCGCGCGTCTGCTGCGCCGCCACCATCATCGTCACGTACGGCCCTTGCCACTGGCCGTTCTTGAATTCCATTTCCGCCTTGGTCAGCTTGTACAGCAGGTCGCTGCTCAATTCGACCTTCGGCAAACCCTCCGCCTTGGACACGGCGCCCTCTTCCTGCGCCGTGGCGGGCACGGCCGCAGAGGGGCCGGCCGCGGCATCGGCAGGGGCGACGGGCGTCTGCGCCATGGCATGCGTGGCCATCAGGGCGGACAAGGTTACAATGGCGAAAGCGTTTTTCAAAGGCTGATCCTGGCTAAACGGCAAAGTTTGATTCTACGCCCAACGCGGCTATCGCGTACTTCACGTATGTAACGAAATATATACGTCGTGGCGGCATGGCGTGTCCGGACCAGCCATCGGCCGGCAAGCCGCCTGTTTTTTACCCGGTTTTCAACCATTCGAGCCCTATGCCAGAATTGCCAGAAGTCGAAGTCACACGGCGCGGTGTCGCGCCCCACATCGAAGGGCGCGCCGTGCGCGCCGTCGTGCTGCGGCGCGACGGCCTGCGCTGGCCCTTCCCCCCTGCCCTGGGCGAACAGCTGTCGGGACAAACCATCGGCCTGACGGGGCGGCGCGGCAAATACCTGCTGATCCACTTCCGCCACGGCACCCTGATCATCCACCTGGGCATGTCCGGCCATTTGCGCGTGCTGCCGACGGGGACGGAGGCGCAAAAGCACGACCATTTCGACCTCGTCGTGGAAGACGCGGACGGCAGCAGCCAGGTGCTGCGCATGACGGACCCGCGCCGCTTCGGCGCCGTGCTGTGGCACGACGAGGCCGACGGTCCGCTGGACGGCCACGCGCTGCTGCGCGGTCTGGGCACGGAACCGCTGGAAGGCGGCTTCACGGGCCAGCTGCTGTTCGAAAAAACGCGCAACAAGAACACGAATATCAAGCAGGTGCTGATGGCGGGCGACATCGTCGTCGGCGTGGGCAATATCTATTGTTCCGAAAGCCTGTTCCGCGCGGGGATCAATCCGAAGACGCCGGCCCGGCGCATCGGCCTGGCCCGCTATGAGAAACTGGCGCAGGCGATCCGCGACGTGCTGGCCGAAGCCATCGTGCAGGGCGGCAGCACCCTGCGCGACTTCATCGGCGTGAACGGCCAGTCCGGCTACTTCCAGCAGACGTATTTCACGTACAACCGCGCGGGCAAGCCCTGCCGCGTGTGCGGCGCGCCGATCCGGCAAATCGTGCAGGGCCAGCGTTCCACGTTTTACTGCGTGCATTGCCAGAAGTAGCGGTCAACAGTCAGTCAGAACAAAGGGGGCCAGATGGTCAGAGACTTGGAACAATACAGCGCGTGGCGCCAGGATGTGCTGGCGGCCCTGCAGGCATACCGGCAAGCCGCCGGCGCGGCGGGCCTGGTCGACGGCGCTTCCGCGCTGCGCCTGGCGCGCTGCGGGTCCCGCCTGGCCGACGACCGTCTATCGGTCGCCTTCGTGGCGGAATTCTCGCGCGGCAAATCAGAGCTGATCAACGCCATCTTCTTTGCCGACTACGGCCAGCGCATCCTGCCCTCGGGCGCGGGCCGCACCACCATGTGTCCCACCGAGCTGCTGTACGACGCGGCCTGGCAGCCGTCCATCCGCCTGCTGCCCATCGAGACGCGCGCGCAGAACCTGTCGACCAGCGACTACCGCGACCTGCCCGCCGCCTGGACCGTCCTGCCCCTGAACATCGATGCGGGCGGCGACATGCAGGAAGCGCTGCGCCAGGTCAGCCTGACGAAAAAAGTCAGCCAGGAAGAAGCGGCGCGCTACGGCCTGTACTACGCCGAGGACGCCGATGCCCCCGCCATGCTCGACGAGGACGACCGGGTGGAGATCTCCATGTGGCGCCACGCCATCATCAACTTCCCCCATCCGCTGCTGAAACAGGGCCTCGTCATTCTCGATACGCCCGGCCTGAACGCCATCGGCACGGAACCGGAACTGACCCTGAACCTGATCCCGAACGCGCACGCGGTGCTATTCATCCTGGCCGCCGACACGGGCGTCACGCGCAGCGACATCGAGGTATGGCGCAACCATATCGGCGCCGGCGCGGGGCGCCTGGTGGTGCTCAACAAGATCGACAGCATGTGGGACGAACTGCGCGGCGATGCGGAAGTGGCGCAGGCGATCGAACGCCAGCAGGCCAGCGTGGCGCATCTCTTGACCCTGGACGCGGGCCAGGTATTTCCCGTCTCCGCGCAAAAGGCACTGGTGGGCAAGATCAACCACGACGCGGCGCTGCTGGACAGGAGCCGCCTGCAGGCGCTGGAGACGGCCCTGTTCGAGGAGCTGATCCCCGCGCGCAAGGACATCATCCGTCACCAGCTGGCATTCGACCTGGACGCCATCGAAGCGGCGCAGCAGGTGCAGGCGGCGGCCCGCGCGCGCGGCATCGCCGAGCAGCTGCACGAGCTGCACAGCCTGCGCGGCAAGAACCAGAGCGTGATCGCGCACATGATGCGCCGCGTCGATATCGAGAAGAAGGAATTCGACAGCAGCCTGTTCAAGCTGCAAGCCACGCGCGCCGTATTTACGCGCCTGTCGACGGAACTGTATACGAGCCTGGGCATGGATATCGTGCGCAACGATATCGATGGCGTGCGCGCCGCCATGCAGCGCAGCCGCTTTTTCACGGGCCTGCGCGAAGCCGTGCGCCAGTATTTCGAACGCATCACCCGGAACCTGGACCGCTCGGAAGGCAAGACGGCCGAGATCACGGAAATGATGAACGTGATGTACCGCAAATTCGCCACCGAACATGGCCTGGCGCTGGCCTTGCCGATGCCGTTTTCGCTGGCCCGCTACCGCCAGGAGATCGCCGACATCGAAGCCGTGTATCACAAGCAGTTCGGCACAGCCACCCTGCTCACCACCAGCCGCGTCGTGCTGATGGAAAAATTCTTCGACACCATCGCCTCGCGCGTGCGCCGCAGTTTCACCAACGCCAACGACGACGCCAGCGCCTGGCTGAAAGTCATCATGGCGCCGCTCGAAGCGCAAATCGTCGAGTACAAGGAACAGCTGAAGCTGCGCTTTGCCTCGATCCAGCGCATCCATGACGCCACGGGCAGCCTGGAGCAGAAAATCGCCGGCTTCGAAGCCAGCCTGGCGGCGCTCGAACGCGACAAGGCGCAGCTGGCGCAATTGCTGGCCGCCTTGCGCGCGGCCAGCGCGACCTGACATACGCAACACCACGCCACACGATACTGGAACCCCGCATGAAACGTCTGCTGCATCCGCTCTCGCCCGCCCCGGGCGCGGCACTTCTTGAAGACTATATCGACCCGACTTTTTCCGCCACCGTCATCGCCTGGCAAAAGCAGCACGGCCGCCACGCGCTGCCATGGCAAAACACGCGCGACGCCTACCTGATCTGGCTGTCCGAAATCATGCTGCAGCAAACGCAGGTGACGGCCGTACTCGGCTACTACGCGCGCTTCCTCGAACGCTTCCCCACCCTGCGCGACCTGGCCAGCGCGCCCGTGGAAGACGTGATGGCGCAGTGGAGCGGCCTTGGCTACTACACGCGGGCGCGCAACCTGCACAAGTGTGCGCAGCGCGTGGTGGCCGAATACGACGGCGTCTTCCCCCGCGACCCGGCCTTGCTGGCCGACCTGCCCGGCATCGGCCGCTCGACGGCCGCCGCCATCTCCGCGTTTTCCAGCGGCACGCGCGCAGCCATCATGGACGGCAACGTCAAGCGCGTGTTCGCGCGCACCTTCGGCATCGATGCCTATCCCGGCGAAAAACGGGTCGAGGAAGCCATGTGGCGCCGCGCCGAAGCGCTGCTGCCGGAGACCGGCATTGAAGCCTACACGCAGGGCCTGATGGACTTCGGCGCCACCCTGTGCACGCGCAGCAGCCCCGATTGCGGCCGCTGCCCGCTGCAGCCGCGCTGCGTGGCCTACGCCACCGGGCGCACCAAGGATCTGCCGGTACGCAAGCCGAAGAAAACCAGCCCGGAAAAGCACGCCGTCATGCTGGCCATCATCGACGACGGCCAGGTGCTGCTGGAGCAGCGCCCCGGTTCCGGCATCTGGGGCGGCCTGCTGTCGCTGCCCGAACTCGACGGCCACGTGCTGGCCGGCGAGGACTGTCCGCGCGACATCGACCAGCATGCGCTGGCGCGCGCCATGGCGCCCTTCGGCGAGATCGAAACGCAGGAACGGCTGCTGCCCATCGTGCACGTCTTCACGCACTACAAGCTGCACATCGTCCCCTGCCGCATCACCCTGGCGCGGCGCCTGGCGCTGGCCGGGGAAGCCACGCACGTCTGGTACGACGGCGCGAAAATCGCGGACGCGCCGCTGCCCGCACCCGTCAAGAAACTGCTGCTGGACCTGTTCGGCGATGCGCGCGCGGCGCAGCGCAGCATGTTCTAGTGCGGCGTTTTGTAGTGCTCGCGCTGGCGGCGCTGTGCCTGCACGGCGCCCACGCGGCGGACGACCTGCCCGAGGTGAAAATTGGCGTGCTGGCCTACAAGGGCGGCGACGCCGTGCAGCAGGACTGGTCGTATGTGACGCGCCACCTGCAAGCGAGCATTCCCGGCATCCGTTTCATCCTGGCCGACTACGACCAGGCGGGCCTGACGCGCGCCGTGCAGTCGCAAGCGATCGCCTTCGCCATCACCAGCAGCGGCCATTACGTGGCGCTCGAGCACAGCGATGGCGCCAGCCGCATCGCCACGCTCGAATCGCCATGGACGGAGTCGCCGCGCCAGGCCATCGGTTCGGCCATCGTCGTGCGCAGCGCGGCGCCGCTGCACGACCTGGCCGACCTGGCGGGCAAGAACGTGATGGCCGTGGCGCCCGATGCGTTCGGCGGCTACCAGATCGCCGCGCGCGAACTGCGCGAAGCGGGCATCGATCCCGCGCACGATTTTGCCAGCCTGCGCTACAGCGGTTTCCCGTCGCAGCAGATCGTCGACGCCGTGCGTTCCGGGCGCATGGATGCGGGCATCGTGCGCACCTGCTTGCTCGAGCAGATGGTGGCGCGCGGCGAAGTGCGCGCCGATGAACTGCGCGTGATCACCACGCGGCCGATTCCCGGCTTTCGCTGCGCCAGCTCGTCGCGCCTGTATCCGGACTGGCCCTTCGTGGCCCTGCGCCAGACGCCGCCCGCGCTGGCGAAAAAAGTGGCGCTGGCCCTGCTGGCCATGCCGCGCACCGACGAAGGCTACAGCTGGACGGTGCCCAGCGATTACCAGATCGTCGATGAATTGTTCCGCGAATTGCGCATCGGCCCCTACGCGTATCTGGACAAGCTGACGTTCGAGACGGCGCTGCGCCGCTACTGGGGCTGGATGCTGCTGGTGCTGGCCCTGCTGGTGGCCTGGGCCGTGCACACGGTGCGCGTGGAATACCTGGTCAGCCGCCGCACGGAACAGCTGCGCGCGGCCCAGCACCAGCAGCGCGCGCTGGAAGAGCAGGCGCGCCAGCGCCAGGCCACGCTCGACCACACGGCGCGCCTGGCCATCCTGGGCGAGATGGCCAGCGCCATCGCGCACGAATTGAACCAGCCGCTGGCGGCCATCGGCAATTTCGCGCGCGGCATGGCGCGCCGCATCGCGGCAGGCCGGCTGGACGCGGCGCCCCTGCTCGACGGCGCGCAGGAAATCGCCACGCAAAGCGAACGCGCGGGCGCCATCATCCGCCACATCCGCGCGATGGCGCAAAAGCGTCCCGCGCACAGCACGCCCTTCGCCCTGGCCGACGCCGTCGAGCAAGCCGTGGCCCTGTTCCGCGCAGCCCATCCGCAAGCCCAGATCAGCTGGCGCCACGGCGCCGCCAGCCCTGACGCGCGCGTGCTGGCCGACCCGCAGCAAGTGCAGCAAGTGCTGCTCAATCTACTCAAGAATGCGTTCGATGCGCAGCTGGAAAACGGCAATCCGGATCACGCCATCGGCGTGCTGCTGCACCGTGAAAACGGCGCCTGCACGGTGGCCGTGCGCGATGCGGGATGCGGCCTGGAAGCGGCGCAGATGGCGCGCCTGTTCGAACCGTTTTTCACCACCAAGGCCGAAGGCCTGGGCCTGGGCATGTCGCTCAGCAAAAGCATCATCGAATCGTTCGGCGGCAGCCTGTCGGCGCACGCCAACGCCGACGCGCCGGGCTTGACGGTCTGGTTCCGCCTGCCCGAAGATAGCGCTGTGGAAGCAGACCAGGAAAGACACGAGGAAACACCATGAACGAAAGCGATGCGATCATCTTTGTCGTCGACGACGACGCCGCCATGCGCCGCTCGCTGGCCTATCTGTTCGATTCGGCCGGCTGGCAGGTGCAAGCGTTCGAGTCGGCGCGCGAATTCCTGCAGCGCTACGCTGGCCATGCGCCGGGCTGCCTGCTGCTCGACGTGCGCATGCCCTTGATGAGTGGACTGGAACTGCAACAGGAGCTGTCGCGCCATGCGATTACGCTTCCCGTGATTTTCCTCAGCGGCCACGGCGACCTGGCCATGGCCGTGCAGACGATGAAGGCAGGCGCCTGCGATTTTTTGGAAAAGCCGTGCAAGGACCAGGTGCTGCTCGACGCCGTCACGCGGGCCGTGGCCCGCAGCGTGGAAGAGAGCCGCCACGCCGCCAGCGCGAATACGGCGCAATCGGCGCTGGCCAGGCTCACCGCGCGCGAGCGCGAAGTGGCGCTGCTGATGGCCGAAGGCAAGGCCTCGAAAGTCATCGCCCGCGAGCTGGGCATCAGCGACAAGACGGTGCAGGTGCACCGCCATAACACGATGGAAAAACTGGGCCTGCATTCAGCAGCCGAGGTGGCCCGGCTGCTGATGGCAGGTGGACAAATTTAAGCCCGCACGATGCGCGCCGGCAGTCCCTGCCGCACCGACGTGCCCGACACGGGATCGACAAACACGTTCTTGTCGCCGCGGCTGGGGTCCGTCAATCCCAGGTCGTTCAGGTTGATGCCGGCGCCGATGGCCGGCTCGTCGGGCTGGCGCGACTTGCCGATGCGGTGCGCGCGCGCGCCATGCTCCTTGTGGCCGAAGCCGTGTTCGACGGCGATCACGCCCCGCTGCACGCCATGGCGCAGCATCACCGTGGCCCTGGCCCTGCCGCCCGGCGTTTCCAGATAAATCGCGTCGCCGTTTTCCAGCTTCAGGCGGGCCGCATCCTCCGGATGCACGGCGACCGGGTTGTCCGGGTGGATGCCGCGCAAGCGCCGCGCGCCGATGCTGTAGGAGTTCTGCAGCGCCGATTTAAAACTGATCAACTCGAACGGCCATTCGCTGGCCGGATACGCCTTGCGCACGGGCGTGCCGTCGGCAAACGCCGCCACCCGCCAGGCGGGCGTGCCGGGAAAACGCTTGCCGCTCAAGCTGTTCTTGCTCACGCCCAGGCCCTCGTTGTACAGCATCATGGGCTTCAGGTAACGGTGCGTGGACCAGTCCTGCGGATACGGCGTCTCGTCGACGGCCGGCGCCGGCGCCGGAGCCGGCGCCGCCGGCGCCTTGGGGTTCGCTGGCGGCGGCAGGCGCAGGCCGAACATCTCGCCATAGCTCTGGTAGCGCCCTCCCCGCGCCAGCATGAAAGCCACCTTGCGCCACTCCTCGGGCTTCAGCGTGCGTTCCAGTTCGGGGCGGATGCGCGCCACGCCAGAGAGCGCAATGTCATCGTCGCTGGCTTCCGGCACGGAGGTTTTTCCCTGCCAGGCGATGTTGGCGCCGCCCCGCAGATACCAGTCTTCCGCGCGCTGCAGGGGGAAGCGCTGGCCATCCATGTCCTGCAAGGCTGCGGGGCCGAAGCCGGGCAAGTCCATCGTTTTCGCCAGCGCGATGAAGAACGATTCCATGCAGATGGTCTGGCCGTCCGGCGTCTTTTGCACGCGCGGCTCGACCACGGGCCAGCGCGCCGTGCTCATTTTGACGGGCATGCCGCCCCAGGCGCCGGCCCAGCCCCAGCTTTCATACAGCAGGGTATCAGGCAACAGGTAGTCGGCAAACGCGGAGCTTTCGTTGATGAAGGGATCGATGGCGACGATCAGGGGAATCTTCTTCGGATCGGCCAGTTCCTTGCCGATCTGCGCGCGCAAGCCCGTGATGCCGTACACGGGATTGCAGCTCCACAGTATCAGCGCCTTCAGGGTGTACGGGTAGCCGTTCATGGCGCTGGTCAGCCACTCGGTGGCCAGCGCGGGCGCGTTCGGATACCACGGCGCCTTCGCCGGATACGCCTTGCCCGCTTCTTTCTTCAGCTTGAATTCCGAGGTTTTTTCATACGGCACATTGCGCCCGATCGGCATGCCGGCCGCCTTGATCTCGCCGTCGAAACTCTCCAGGTTGTAGCGCGGGCCCGGGCCCGCATCCTTGAAGCTGCCGCCATTGACGAGGGTGCCGCCCTTGCGGTTCAGATTGCCGATCAGGGTATTGAGCATGACCAGCGCATACGCGTTATAGAAACCGGCGCCCGACATCATGCCGCCGTGCGCATTGACGGCCGCGCGCTTGCCATGGCTGGTCAGTTCCTGCGCCAGCCCTTCGATGATGTCGCGTGAAATGCCGCAGGCCGCCGCATAGTCCTCCATGCTGTGGCGCTGCGCTTCCTCGTTGAGCATCGTCATGGCCGTCTTCAGGTGCAGCGGCGCGCCCGCCACGTCCAGCGGGCCGTCGAAGAACAGCCGTGCCTCGCCCTTGGCGGCGCTGTGCGGCACGATGGCTTGCGTGGCGGTGTCGATCACGCAGAACGGGTCGCCATCCTTGTAGCGTTCTTCTTCCCCCAGTTCCACCGCGCCGATGTCGGAGCCGCGCAGGTAGCGGCCGTCGCGCGGGTGGCCCTTCTCGCTGATGATCAGGTGCGTGGCGTTGCACCAGGCGGCCTCGCCCGCCGCTTCCGCCACCTTCAGGTTGGGCTGCGCGAGGAAGTGGCGGTCATAGCGTTCGTGCTCGATGATCCAGCGTATCATCGCCATGGCCAGCGCGCCATCCGTGCCCGGCTTGATGGGCACCCAGCGGCTGCGGTCGCCCGCCGCCAGGCTGTCCGCATTCGTCAGCACGGGGTCGACCACGACGTAGCTGAAATCGCGCTTGCCCGAACGGGCTTTCGCGATCAGGGTGCCTTGCCGCTTGAACGGATTGCCCGCATTGCCCGGCGCCGTGCCCACGAAGATGCAGAACTCCGTGTTTTCCAGGTCCACTTTTGCGTGCGGCATTTTCTTCATGTCGCCGAACATGGCGCCGGACCCGCTGCGGTAGGCGCCGCCGCAATACGATCCGTGGTTGACCAGGTTCAGGCTGCCGTACGACTGCTTGAAAAAGCGCGTGCCGAACGCCAGGCGGCCATCGTCGGTACTGCACATCAGGCCCACCTGGTTCACTTGCGGGCCCAGTTCCGGCTGCGCCGGATCGATGGGTTTTTCCAGCTCGCGCAGCGCGCGCAAACCCTGCACATGGCCCTCGCCAAACAGGTCGCCCCCTTCCGTCACTTCCTTCACCAGCTGATCGAAGGCGATCGGTTCCCACTGGCCGCCGCCACGCGGTCCCACGCGCTTCATGGGTGCCAGCACGCGGAACGGCGACTCCATCTGCTCCAGCACGCCGTTGCCGCGGCCGCAGGCCGTGGAACGGCCTTTCAGCCCCTTTTCCTGGAAGCGCGACAGCGAGACAAAGCTGTCGCGGATCGAGGTTTGATAGGGCAGCGCCGGGTCGGCCGACATGGGGCTGTACGGGTTGCCGGCCACGCGCAGCACCTTGCCGCTTTTTTTATCGAGGCGCACGCGCACGCCGCAAAACGTGGTGCAGCCCATGCACATGGTATAGCTCACTTGCTGGTCCGGATTGACCGTCAGTTTGCCCGTGACCGTATCGACGGAAAACTCGGGCGGCAGTGAATTGCCATGCAGTTTCTGCACGGGCTTGTCCTTGCCCAGCGCGTGATCGACCATGCGGCCGGCCGTGGTGGAAAAGCTGGCGGCAAACGCGGCCAGGCCGCCGCCGATGGCGCCGTAGCGCAGCAGCTTGCGGCGCTTTTCGTGCTCGTCTTCAGGGGCGCCGTTGTCTGTGTTGTGGTGTACTTGATTGTTCATCGGATCGTTCATCGTTAACTCCTCAGTGCGTGGCCATGGCGGGACGGCTGCGCGTAGCGACGACGCGTCCCGCCCATGGCAAAAATTCCAGCATCAGCAACAGCAGCGCGATCCACAGGCCGGCCGTGCCGATGATCCCCATCAAGCCATCGTTCCCCATCGGCAGGTGGTAGTCGTACAGGCCCGCGCCCGTCTTCGGGATCGTCTGGCCGCCGATGAAAATCGTCCAGCGCATCATCCAGGCGCTGTGCAGCGCGATCAGGCCGTTGACGAGGCCACTCGTGGCCGGACGCCAGATGGCCAGCACCATCGGCACGATGGACGACAGCACGGCCCAGGCAGCCGTGAACTGCCATTGCGGCATGCCGGCCACCTGGGTAAACGCCATGCTGTGGCTGGCGCTCACGCCGGAGAGACTCACGAACAGCCAGCCGCCGCCCAAGGCCAGCACCAGCGCCAGCGACAGGGCCAGCGCGCGGTTCAGGGATACTTCCAGCGCCTGGTCGCGGCCCGGCAGGCAGCGGTTGAACAGCAGCGCCAGGCCAACGGCCCCCACGAAGGCCGTGGCGGCAAATTGCGCCGGCAGGAAAGGCGTGTACCACAGGGGACGGGCGCGCACCACCATCACTTCCATGCCCGTGTACAGGCCCACGACGAAGGCGGCCAGCAGGGTGACGGCGGCGGCGACGCGGATGGCCCGCAGGGAAGCGGCGCCGCCGCGCCCCAGCAAGCGGTAGGCGAAGGCCAGGCGGTCCTTGCCCTGCCCCCGCGTGGCGAAGTCCACGCGCAGCGCCAGCCACGCGTACAGCATCAAACAGCCCAGGTACAGGGGAATGAAGAACGAGCCCCACGACATCCACGACTGCGGCTGGAAGTAAATGTAGAAGTGATAGAAGCGGCCCGGCCCGTGCAGGTCGGCCAGCAGCGCCACGGGCGCCGTCATGCCGCACACGAGGGCCGCCAGCAGCGCGATGCGCCCCAGGCGCTCATACGCCTTGCGGCCGAAGACGAAGTACGGCAAGGTCAGCATGAAGCTGCCGTAACTGAGGCCGATGAGGAAAAAATACTGCACCGCCCACGGCAGCCATGCCGCTTCGCGCGTGACGTTGAGAATTTCGGTGATGTGGCTGTCCATGGTTTATTTCCCGTGTTTGCTCGGTTGCCAAAGTGTCGCTTCGCCCTCGACGTGGCCGGCGAAGCGCGTATCGAGTCCCAGGTAGAACACGTGGGGCTGCGTGCCCTGCTCGGGTTTCAGCACCTTCACCTTGTTCTCGGTCAGCAGCTGGTGCACCAGGCTTTCCGGGTCATTCAGGTCGCCGAAGATGCGCGCGCCGCCCACGCAGGTTTCCACGCAGGCGGGCAGCAGGCCTTCGTCGACCCTGTACGCGCAAAACGTGCATTTGTCGGCCTTGCCCGTTTCGTGGTTGATGAAGCGCGCGTCGTACGGGCAGGCTTGCACGCAGTAGGCGCAGCCCACGCAGCGGTCGCCGTCGACGACGACGACGCCATCCTTGCGCTGGAAGGTGGCGCCCACGGGACAGACGGGAATGCAGGGGGGATTGGCGCAGTGGTTGCACAGGCGCGGCAGCATGTAGGTGCCGCAGCGATTCTCTTCCTTCACTTCATAGGTCGAGACGACGGTGCGGAAGCTGTTTTCCGGGACGGCGTTTTCCATGATGCAGGAGACCGTGCAAGCCTGGCAGCCGATGCATTTCTGCACATCGACCACCATCGCCCAGCGCTGGCCGCCGTCGCCCTTGGTGGCCACCATGGCGGCCTTGCCGGGCAGCGGCGCGATGGCCGCCCCGATGGTAACGGCTGGCAAGGCGCGCAAGAAACTGCGGCGCGATTCAATCATGGCACTCTCCTTGACGATGGGCGGCAAGCCCTTGTTGACTTGCTGCCATGATAGAAAAGAAGATGCTGCCGGGGTATTGGGGTGATCGGGTGGGGCCCTAGATGATCATGCCGATTGACAGGATAAAAAATGCGGAGTAGCGAGACATGCCGGGGTCACGCGGGGGTGCCGGTTCCCGGCGGGGGAGCGCGTTCCGACCGCGAAGCGGCCGGCCCCAAAATAACGGTTACAGCTCGTCGAGCGAATACAGGCGGCGGTGCTCGCGGATCGCGTAGCGGTCCGTCATGCCGGCGATGTAGTCGGCGATCTTGCGCGCCTGCCGCGTGACGGTGCCATCCCTGTCATGGCCAACAAGCTGATAGTCGGGCGGCAGCAGGGCCGGTTCGGCCATGAAGCTGTCATACAGTTCGCGCACGATGCGGCTGGCCTTCACGCGCATGCGGTTGACCTGGTAGTGGCGGTACAGGTTTGCGCGCAAAAAGCGCTTGAGCTCCGTCGCATCCTTGCGCATGGCGTCCGAAAAACGGATCAGGGGAGGACTGGCGCGCACTTCGCTGACGTCGCGCGGCGCGGCGTCGGCAATCAGGGTAGTCGAGGTGACGATCAGGTCGTCGGCCAGCGCCGTGATCAGGCGGCGCAGGGTCTCGTAGATGGCGCGCCGGCCCGACAGGCCGGGAAACGCCTGCTGCACGTCGCGCCACAGGCGGCCGAAGAATTCCACCTCTTCCAGCTGGGCGATGGTGATCAGGCCGGAGCGCAGGCCGTCGTCGATATCGTGGCTGTTGTAGGCGATTTCGTCGGCCAGGTTGGTCAGCTGCGCTTCCAGGGTCGGTTGCGTGCGGTCGATGAAGCGCTGGGCCACGGGACCCAGTTCGCGCGCGTGCGCCAGGGAGCAGTGTTTCAGGATGCCTTCGCGCGTCTCGAACATCAGGTTCAAACCGTCGAAGGCGCCGTAATGCTCTTCCAGGGTATCGACCACGCGCAGGCTTTGCAGGTTGTGCTCGAAGCCGCCGTGCTCGCGCATGCATTCGTTGAGCACGTCCTGGCCCACGTGGCCGAACGGCGTGTGGCCCAGGTCATGCGCCAATGCGATGGCTTCGACCAGGTCTTCATTGAGGCGCAGGTTGCGCGCGATGGAGCGGCCCACCTGCGCCACTTCCAGGCTGTGCGTCAACCGCGTACGGAACAGATCGCCCTCGTGATTGAGGAACACCTGGGTCTTGTATTCGAGGCGGCGGAAAGCCGAGGAATGGATGATGCGGTCGCGGTCGCGCTGGAACTGGCTGCGCGAGGCGTGCGGCGCCTCGGCAAAGCGACGTCCCTGCCCCTGTGCCGAGTGGGCCGCATACGGGGCGAGGAAGTCTTCTGGCAGCATGTTATTGCACTCCGGCGGCCAGGGTGGCCAGCACCAGTTCGTGCGGCGCGGACGTGATGTTCGGGCTGCCCAGGGGTTGCAACAGGATGAACTTGATGGCGCCGCCCTCGTTCTTCTTGTCCACTTCCATCAATTCCAGCCAGCGCTCGACGCCGAGGTCCGGCGCCTTGACCGGCAGGCCGGCGGCGGCGACCAGCGCGCGCACGCGCTCCACGGCCGCCTGGTCGATATAGCCCATGCGGCAGGACAGGTCGGCCGCCATCACCATGCCGCAGCCGACGGCTTCGCCGTGCAGCCAGTGGCCGTAGCCCAGGCCCGCCTCGATGGCGTGGCCGAAGGTGTGGCCGAAATTCAGGATGGCGCGCAAGCCGCCTTCGCGTTCGTCCTGGCGCACCACGTCGGCCTTGATTTCGCACGAGCGGGCAATCGCGTAAGCCAGGGCGCCCTTGTCGCGCGCCATCAGCTTGGCCATGTTCGCCTCGATCCAGTCGAAGAATGCCGCATCGATGATGGCGCCATGCTTGATCACTTCGGCCAGGCCGGCCGACAGCTCGCGCGCCGGCAGGGTTTCCAGGGTCGAGGTGTCGGCGATCACGGCGCGCGGCTGGTAGAAGGCGCCGATCATGTTCTTGCCCAGCGGGTGGTTGATGCCCGTCTTGCCGCCGACGGAGGAATCGACCTGCGCCAGCAGGGTGGTGGGCACCTGCACGAAGCCGATGCCGCGCATGTAGCTGGCTGCCGCATAGCCGGTCAGGTCGCCGATCACGCCGCCGCCCAGCGCCACCAGGGTGGTCTTGCGGTCGCATTTGTTAGCCAGCAGCGCGTCGAAGATCTGCATCAGGCTGGCCCAGTTTTTATACTCTTCGCCGTCCGGCAGGACGATGCTGATCACCTCGCGGCCATCGCTGGCCAGCGCCGCCTGCAGGCGGCCCAGGTACAGGGGCGCGACGGTGGTATTGGTGACGATGGCCACCTTGTGGCCGCTGATATGGCGCAGCAGCGCATCGGCGTCGGCCAAGAGGCCGGGACCGATGGCGATCGGATAACTGCGCTCGTCGAGGTCTACGCTCAACAACATTTTGGATTGCTCGTTCATGGAAGGCTCTGCATGAATGACGCAGTTGGGCGAGGCCTCGCATTCGAGGCTGGCCAGCTGCATCAGGATGGTCTGAACCATCGATTGTACGTTAGGACGGCCCGTGTCGATCACAATGTCGGCCACTTCCATGTAATGGGGCTCGCGCTGCGACGTCAATTCTTCCAGCTTCTTGCGCGGGTCGGCCGTCTGCAGCAGGGGGCGGTTCTTGTCATGGCTGGTGCGCGCCAGGATGTTGCTGACGCTGGCGCGCAGGTAGACGACCGTGCCCCGCTCCTTCAGGTAGGCGCGGCTGTCGGCATTCAGGATGGCGCCACCGCCCGTGGCCATGACGATGCCTTCCTGGGCGCTCAGGTCGCGGATGACTTCGGCCTCGCGCCGGCGAAAGCTGGCCTCCCCCTCGATTTCAAAGATCCACGGGATGGTCGCTCCCGTGCGTGCCTCGATTTCGTGGTCGGAATCGACAAAGCGCAAGCCCAGCTTGCGGGCCAGGATGCGCCCGATCGTGGTTTTGCCTGCGCCCATGAGGCCGACAAGGAAAATATTACTGTTGGAAATTTCGGACACTTTTTATATCAATCAGAAAATAAGCGGGCACCGCCTCTACGGCGCCCGTTTCCCCTTACGTCAAGGACAGGAGAATGTCAGTCTAAACGGGTAACTGGTGGCGTTACCCATCGGCGTCGTCACTGTTACATTAAACGTGCTGACCACATTCGCTACACAATTTGTCGGCGTCAGGCTGTTAATTGTAACGGCATGCCGGCCTCCCTGGTTACCTTGAATGTTGCCTCCGGTACGGTCATCCACGCCAAGCGTGTTGTGCGGATAGATATTTTGTATGCTTTCCGGCGTGATGGATCCAACTCCATTGATCATATTCGTGATCGCGACCGTGGTCCCGGAGGGCATGGGGTTTTGATGCAAATCGCTGAATCTCAAGCTGAATTGACGCACTGCAGCGGCTGAAACGCTCCCAAGATCATAGGTGCTGCGATCCAGGCTTACCGGGGCCGACTGATCGAACAGCGTGACATTTTCGGGACGGCTGCCGCTCAGGAAGATGGCGATCTTCGCGAACAACGTCTTGCTGCCATCCGAAGTGCTGGCGCAGACGGTGGCAAGACCGGGCCACAGGCTGTCGGCCGTGCCACCATTGCTGACATCATTGCAGGGCGTGACAGGTGGATTGGTCGCCACGCGCGGGTTCTGGCTGCGGAAGTCGACCGAGCAGCCGCCATTCATGGTAGTGCAGCCGCCCATGCTGGACGAGCCGATGGCGCCCAAATTGCTCTGAAATACCACCGGCGTGCCGTCAGGAACTGGGTTACCCGCTTGATCTGCCAGCAAGATAGTAACGGTCGTGGCAGGGGTGCCTACGGGACTGTCATACGACCAGCCTTCCACGCTGGACTTGACGGAGCTGAGCGAAAACGCCGTTTGCACAGGCAAACCAGTCGTTACCAGGATGGAATCGGACAAGGTGGAAATGCCAGAGGCCAGGCTGGCCTTGACGCGGAAGGTGGTCGGGGTGGTGCCGGAATTAACGGTGGTGATGACGTCACCGTTGGCATCCGTGGTGTCTTTCACTTTATTGAGCGTCATGCCAGGGCCGTTCAACAACGAAAACGTCACTTCCTGGCCGACCAGCGGTTTGTTGAAAGTATCGAATACGCGGAAAGTCAGCGTAGCCATTTCCGTGCGCGCTATGCCGCCCTGCCCTTGAATCACGATCGATTTGCCTACCGGACTGACGCTAGAAAATTGTACCGATGCCGGTGCGACGCGGCCGATCGGCAGTGTCGCGTGATACATGGAAGCGCTGCCCGTCACTGTAGCATTGACCATATCGTAGTCATTGCAACCCAGGTCGCGGAAAACAGCTGTGGCCTTGCCATTGACTACCGGCACGCCGCTGGTCACGCTAGCCTTGCCGGCCTGCACGCAAGTCGAACTGAAATTTACCGTCTGGCCTGATCCCGTGTACAGGCTGGTGCCAGCCATGACATCAACCGTGACGTTGGTGGTGCCATAGGCCGGGATGCTGGCGGGCGAAAACTGCATGTTGCTCGCTATCAGATCGGTGGCTCCCAGCACATAATTAATCTGGCTGCTGGCGACGGCGCCATTGGCCGTCGTCGTCGCCTGCAAAGTGGCTGCGCCGCTGGCGGACAGGCTGAATGGCCGCAGCGTGACGCTGGCCGTGCCTGTCGCATCGGTCAATGCCGTTCCCACCGATGACGACATGACGGCCAGGGTGTTGTCAGTGGAGAACGCGACCAAGGCGTTGGTGATTGGCTTGCCGTTTAAGTCGGTCACCAGTGCCTTGGCTGTCAGCGGCGTGGCGCTCGACAAGGTATTACTGGCATTATTGCCGTTCAGCAAGGAAAGCGTCATCTTCGCGCCCGATGGCTGCGCCGCCTTGATTGCATAGCTCGCTTCGCCGCTTATCGTGGCGGTGCCCGCCGCGACAGTCGCCGTCAGCTTGCCCGCACCGGCAACGCTGGCGTTCAGGGCCGAAACGGTGATGCTGGCATAGCCCTTGAGGTCTGTCAGCGCAGTGCCGTTGGTCGATGACAACGTTACCAGTGTCGCGTCGGAGGTGAAAGTGACGACCGCATTGCTGACCGGAGCACCATTTTTATCAACCACCAGCGCCTTGGCCGTCAACGGCGCCGTGCTGCTCAGTGAATTGCTGGGCTTGTCATCAGCGCCATACAAGGAGACGCTGATAGTCGCGGCCACGCCCCCCGTCGTACCGCCACTACTGCCGCCATCGATGGTCGGGTCGCCGCCACCGCCGCCACACGCGGCCAGTACCGTGCTCATCGCCAGCAAAGCCAGCCAATTCAATGCCCTACTCCAAGAAGTATTGCCCAAAGAAAAATTCCGCATAGTCGCCATCAGTCCGCTTTCGTCTGCATTGTTACTTAAACGTAAAGATGTGACATTAACGTGTTGCTGGCCGATCTGCCACTATTTTCGGCGTAATAAACACCATCAGTTCCGTTTTTTCTTGACTGCGGCCCGTGCTGCGGAAAAAAACGCCGAGTACGGGGATGTCGCCCAGCAGCGGCACCTTGCTGTCCGTACCCCGTTCGGACTGCTGATAAATGCCGCCCAGCACGACCGTGCCACCGTCTTCCACCATCACTTGCGTGCGCACGTGCTTGGTGTCGATGGCGAAGCCGGAACGGGTTTCCTGGCCCACGCTATCCTTGTTGACATCCACGTCCAGCACCACGTTGCCATCCGGCGTGATCTGCGGCGTCACTTCCAGGCGCAGGTTCGCCTTGCGGAACGTGATCGACGTGGCGCCGCTGCTGGTGGCCACCTGGTACGGCAGCTCGATGCCCTGCTCGATCAGCGCCAGCACCTTGTCGGCCGTCACCACGCGGGGACTCGATATGATCTTGCCCCGGCCATCGGCTTCCAGCGCGGACAGTTCCAGGTTCAGGAAACGGTTGGCGGCCGCCGAAAACAGGCTCAGGGCAAAACTGGCCGGCTGCAAGCCATTGATGCTGGCGGCCGGCAAGTTGACGAATTGCGTGTTCGGCACGAAGGCGCCTGCGCCGGCCACCGTTTGCCCCGTCGCCTCGCCCACGCCCTGATACGTGCCGCCGATGGCCGCGCGGCGCCCGCTGCCGCCCAGGGAAAAGCCGGGCACCTGGCCCGCCGCCAGGCGCTGGTCCGTAAAACCCAGGCGCGCGCCCAGGTTGCGGCTGAAACTGTCGTTCGCCTCGACGATGCGCGCCTCGATCATGACTTGTCGTGTTGCAATATCTGTCTTGGCGATCAGTTGGCGGATCTGTTCCAGGCGCACCGGCACGTCCGTCACGAACAGCTGGTTCGTGCGCGGCTCGATCAGCACGCTGCCACGGCGCGACAGCAAGCGGCTGCGCCCTTCCCCCGCATCGAGGCCGAACACGGTGCGGAACGCTTCCGCCTTCTGGTAATTGAGCTGGAAGATGGCCGACTGCAAGGGTTCGAGTTCCGCGATCTGCGCGCGCTGCTCCAGCTCCAGTTTTTCGCGCGCCAGCATTTCTTCGCGCGGCGCGATCCACAGCACGTTGCCATGGCGCCGCATCTCCAGGCCTTTCGCCTGCAACAGCACGTCGAGCGCCTGGTCCCACGGCAAGTCGCGCAGGCGCAGGGTCAGGTTGCCCGCCACGCTGTCGCTGGCGACGATGTTTTGCCCCGACGCGTCGGCCAGGATGTGCAGGGCCGCGCGCACGCCCACGTTCTGGAAATCGACGGAGATTTTCTCGCCCGCATACAATCGCGGCGGCGTCACCTGCACCACCGCCTCGTTCCCCGCCATGGCAGCCCCATGCAGCCAACTCAGGCATATCGAGCACAGCCAAACAAACGGCTTCATGGCACATCCTCCCGCACACCGGCTTTGGCCTCACCCGTCTTTTGCAGCGACAGGCTGCCACGCCGTTCGCGCCACCCGCCTCCCGCATCCTGCAGCAACTCCCGGTACTGCAGCGCCTGCTCGCTGACTTGCGTGACGAGGCCGTGGTCCGGCCCCAGATACTGGCCTGCCGCCACCCGGTACACGCGCTGGCCCGCCAGCAGCAGCGCGCTCAGGCGTCCATCCTGTTGCACGCTGCCTACCATGCTGATGGCTGGCAAGGGCACGCTTTCCAGCGGCTCGCGCGCACGGCGCGGGTCGGGGCCAGCCACGCTGCCACGCTGGCCGGGCGCGCTCGCCGGCGGCAATGCGCCAAAAGGGTCGGCCAAGGCGGCCGCCTCGTACGGATACGGCACGGCTGCGGCCAGCGGACGCCATGCCGGCACGGCGCCGGGCGCGCCCGCTGCGGACGGCAAGGCCGCTTGCGCCGCCCGCTCCCCCGCGTCGGGCAGGCGATACGCCTGCAGCACGGCATCGAGCGTCAGCAAGCGGTCCTTGCCGATGTTCAAGGCCAGCTCATGCACCGTGACGATGCGCGGCAGGCGCGCCAGGTCTGCCAGCAGCGCACCCATGGCGTGGTAGCCGCCGCGCAGCTGCACGGCAATCGGCAAGGCGACATACGGCGCTTGCGGCCGGGCCGCACCCGGCTTGAACAGCGAAAATTGCAGGCCGCGGGATTGGCCTGCGGCGTTAATGTCCGTCAACAACGCCGCCATCGCTTGCGGGTCGGGCAGCTGCTGCTCCAGGAGGGCAAGCTCGGCGCCAGCCTGGCGCTGCTGCGCACGCCACTGCGGCAACTGTTTCGCCCTGGCCTGCGCCGACAGATAAGCGGCGCGCAAGCGGTCCTCCTCTCCTTGCGCCACTTGCGCGGCAGCCATCAAGCCGGCCAGCCACGCGGCGTACAGCAGCACGGCCGCCAGCGTCGCGGCCAGGGCTGCGCAAGCGAGGCGCACGGGCAAGGGCCACAGCGATGCGCTTTTCAAGCTCAGCATGATCAACCTCCGGGGCCAGGCTTACGGGACAGGCGCCCGGCGCTTGTCAAAGCCAGCCGTATCGTCCATTCCACGGTGCCGTCGGCCGTGCCGCGCACTTCCAGCACTTCCGGCCGGGACCAGGGCGCCGCCTGCTCCAGCGCCAGCAGCAATGCCGCGACCTTTTCCTGCGAAACGGCCTGCCCTTGCAAGCGCACCAGCGCCGTTTCCTGGCGCACACTGTGCAAGGCCGCACCGGCCGGCATCGCCTGGGCCAGGGCCGTCAGCATGCGCACCCAGGCATGGCGTTGCTCTTGCAGGCCGGCAATGGCCTGCTGGCGCAGCACCAGCGCCGCCGTCGCGCCCTGTACCCGCTTGCCGGCGAGCAAGACGACATCGAGCTGCTGCATGGCATTGCGCCAGTCCTGCTGGCGGCGCAGCTGCACATCGAGCCGGTGCTGCAGCCAGGCGCCTGTCGCCAGCGCCAGCAACAGTCCCAGCAGCGCCCCGCCGGCCAGTTGCCACAGCAGCAGCTGCATACGCTTGCGCCGTGCTGCCGGCCGGTACGGCAAGAGGTTGATGCATGACACTTCCGCCACGGTCTTCATCGGGCGTACCGGTGCAGCGCCAGCCCCCAGGCCAGCTGATAGGCGAGGCCGCCATCGGGCAAGGCTTGCCAGCCGCCCTGTCCGACGGCCGCCTGCAGCGCCAGCGCCTCGCTATCCATGACGACGGGCGTCAGGCCGGCCGCCGCAGCCGCATCCAGACGGCGCTGCACGCTGGCGCGCCGTGCCGCCACCAGCAGCACCTCGATCTCCCGCCCTGTCTGGCCGGCAAGCGGCGGTGCGGGGCCGAGCATGACAAAGTCCAGGCTGGCGTCTTCCAGCGCAAACGGCATGTACTGGGCGGCCTCCAGTTCAACCAGGATTTCCAGCTGCTCCTCCGGCAAGCCTGCCGGCAGGCGGATCACATGCGTGATCAGGGACGTGGCCGGCATGGCCAGCGCCACGCGGGTGCTACCGCTGCCACTGTTGCGGCATGCCAGGCGCACGGCGGCAGCCAGGCCCTGTAAATCTTCGACGTTGCCTTCCAGCATTACCCCTGCCGCCAGTGCGGCGCTGCCGCAATGCCGGCACGCCAGTTTGCCCCGCCGGCGTATCAACTCGACCACGTTCACGGCGTCGTCCGCCATATCGACGCCCAGCAAGCCGAGGCCAAGAAAACTGCGGATGGATATGTTTTTCATAGAGAAACGTCAGCGTGGGAGGAGGTCCTGCCATCCGAAAGCCTAGTCCCGGCAGCGCTGGCTTGTAAACGGATTTCACGCTGCGGTCTGCGGCGCGCGGCGCCTATCTGGCCCGGCCGTGATCTGGCGCAGAATAATTGTTACCAAATCCTGGTTGCCAGCGGGCCAATACACGCTTATATAGAGTATCGACAAGTTCCGACTGTCCGCCCGGCATGCGCCACAGCGCGCTGCCACCCCGGCAAGCTCGCTTATAATTGGCCGGCATAATTAACCGAAAGACATACGACGCATGACATCTTCAAATTCCGCTGGCTCCGCTGGCTCGAAGCCGCCCACCAAGGGCAGCAAACCCAAACGTTTTCTGCTGATGGCCCTGGTATCGCTGCTGGGCCTGGGCGTCGTCGGCGTCTTGCTGGTGGTCTTTGGCCTGGCCATGGCTTATCCGAACCTGCCGGCGCTCGATACCTTGACCGATTACAAGCCGAAAATGCCGCTGCGCGTGTTCACGTCCGACAGTGTGCTGATCGGCGAGTTCGGTGAAGAGCGGCGCAACATGGTGCATATCAAGGATATCCCCGATGTCATGAAGAAAGCCGTGCTGGCCATCGAAGATGACCGCTTCTATGAACATGGCGGCGTCGATTACCTGGGCATCACCCGCGCAGCCCTGCACAACCTCACGGGCGGCGCCAAGCAAGGCGCCTCGACCATCACGCAGCAGGTGGCGCGCAACTTCTTCCTGTCCAGCGAACAGACCTTGAAACGCAAGGCGTATGAAGTCTTGCTGGCCTGGAAAATCGAGAAAAACCTCAGCAAGGACCAGATCCTCGAGGTCTACATGAACCAGATTTATCTGGGACAGCGCGCCTACGGTTTCGCTTCGGCCGCGCAAATCTATTTCGGCAAGAATATCCAGGACCTGACCGTGGCCGAAGCGGCCATGCTGGCCGGCTTGCCGAAGGCGCCGTCGGCCTACAACCCCGTCGTCAATCCGAAACGCGCGCGCATGCGCCAGCAATACATCCTGCAGCGCATGGCGCAGCTGGGCTACATCACGCCGGCACAGTACGAAGAAGCGAAAAATGAAGAGCTGAAAGTGAAAACCGACAGCAGCGCCTTCGGCGTGCATGCGGAATACGTGTCGGAAATGGCGCGCCAGCTCGTCTACGAGCAATTCAAGGAAGATACGTACACGCGCGGCCTGAACGTCTACACCACCATCACCAAGGCCGACCAGGATGCCGCCTACATCGCCTTGCGCAAGGGCGTGATGGATTACGAGAAACGCCACGGCTACCGCGGCCCGGAAGCGTATATCGAAATTCCGAAAACCAAGGCCGAAGCGGACGACGCGATCGAGACGGAGCTGGCCGACCACCCGGACAGCGACGACATCATCGCCGCCATGGTGCTGCAAGCGTCGCCCAAATCGTTGCAGGCCGTCACGTCGGCCGGCGAGGAAATCACGATCACGGGTCCCGGCCTGACGTTTGGCGCGGCCTGGCTGTCGGAAAAAGCGGCGCCGAACCGCCGCATCAAGCGGGGCGCCGTGATCCGCGTCATGCAAGAAGGCGGCAACTGGGTCTTGACGCAGATGCCGGAAGTGCAGTCGGCGTTCGTCTCGGCCAGCACCACCGACGGCGCCATCCGCGCCATGGTGGGCGGCTTCGATTACAACCGCAACAAGTTCAACCACGTCACGCAGGCGTGGCGCCAGCCCGGCTCCGCCTTCAAGCCCTTCATCTATTCCGCCTCGCTGGAACGGGGCCTGTCGCCGGCCACCATCATCAACGATGCGCCGATTTCATTCGACGCGGGCCAGACGGGCGGCCAGGCGTGGGAGCCGAAGAACTACGACAGCAAATACGATGGTCCGATGACCATGCGCAAGGGCCTGATGAAATCGAAGAACATGATTTCCATCCGCATCCTGCACAAGATCGGCGCCAAGTATGGCCAGGAATACGCGACGCGCTTCGGCTTTGACGCGGACAAGAACCCGCCCTACCTGACCCTGGCCCTGGGCGCCGGCAACGTGACGCCGCTGCAGATGGCGGGCGCGTATGCCGTGTTTGCCAATGGCGGCTACAAGATCAACCCGTATCTGATCGCCAAGGTAACCGACAGCGACGGCAATATCCTGTCGCAAGCTAAACCGGACCTGGCGGGCGAGGAAGCCAACCGCGTCATCGACGAGCGCAATGCCTTCATGATGAACAGCATGCTCAACGACGTCGTGCGCTTCGGCACGGCGAACAAGGCCATGGCCTTGAAGCGCCCCGACCTGGCCGGCAAGACGGGTACCACCAACGATTCCATCGACGCGTGGTTCGCCGGCTATCAAGCCAAGCTGGTGGGCATCGCCTGGATCGGCTACGACCAGCCGCGCAACCTGGGCAACCGGGAAACGGGCGGCGGCCTGGCCCTGCCGATCTGGATCAGCTACATGGCGAAAGCCCTGAAAAGCATCCCCGTCGAGGAACGCGCCGTGCCGGAAGGCCTGATCCACGTGGGCGACGAGTATTACTATGCGGAAAATCCGCCGGGCACGGGCGTGGGCAGCCTGGAAGGCGCGGCACGCGGCACGCCGGAGGAAGAAAAGGCGAAAGAAGCCGTCAAGAATGAGCTTTTCTAAGTTCGTCTGATGCAAAAAGGGCAGCCTGAAGAGGCTGCCCTTTTTGATGGCGCGCGGCTAAAACAATTACTTCAATACGACTGGCGCGCCCGCCTGCTCGCTGGCCATGGCCGACAGAGCCGCAAACAGCTCGGAGTCGTCGCGCGTGTTGCGCCACTCGTCGCCCACGCGCTTGTAATGAAAACCGCCCGAGCGGGCCGCTACCCACATCTCGCGCATGGGAGCCTGGCTGTTGACGATGATTTTCGTGCCGTTATCGATGAACTCGATCTCCAGCACATTGCCGCTGCGGCTGCATTCGACGTCGAGCACGTCTTCATCGTTCAGCCGGTCCAGCGCCGCCTCGATCTGGGTCAGGGTGGCTTCGGCCAGGGCCAGGAATTCCGATTCGCTCATGCTACACTCCAAAGATCTTAATCAAACCGTGATTCTAATCGTGAAGTCATCCTCAGCGTTTTATATCGGCATCGCCATTGTGGTTTCTAGCGTCCTGGCCGGCTGCGGCCAGCCCGGTCCCCTGTACCTGCCCAAGCCGCCCGCGGCCAAGGGCGCACCGGCAAAAGGCCCCGTCGAACCGGCACCCGTGCCGCCACCGCCCGTCATCGTGCCAGCCACCTAAACGGAACGCGCAGGGGCGGCGGCATTCGCCGCCCTGGCGCTTTTTACGCGCTTGTTCCAGGCGAAATACACGCGCGTTGCCAGCAGTAGCGCGACGATGGAGCCGAACAGAATGGGTTGCGCGAAATTGTGCTTTCCCGCCTTCATCCACCAGAAATGCAGGATGCCCAGCGGCGCGATGATGTAGATCAGCCGGTGCAACCACTGCCAGCGCTTGCCCCCCAGGCGCTTGACCATGCCGTTCGTGCTCGTCACGGCCAGCGGGATGAGCAAGACGAAAGCGATGAAACCCACCGTGATGAACGGCCGCTTGAGCACATCCTTCCACATTTCCTGCACATCAAAAAAGTGATCGAACCATAAAAAAGTGGTGAAGTGCAGCGCCGCGTAGAAAAACGCGAACAGGCCCAGCATGCGCCGCAGCTTGATCACCCAATTCCATTGCGTGATGCGCCGCAAGGGCGTGACGGCCAGGCTGATACAGAGAAAATACAGAGTCCAGTCGCCCGTGCCCCGCGTGATGAATTCCAGCGGTTCCACCAGTTGCCCCGTGTACGTCAGCCAGACCATGCGCACGAATGGTATCAGCGCCAGCAAAAAGATCAGGCTTTTCAGCAGCGACAGCTGTTTGCCCGTGGGGTTGATGGCCATGGTATTTCCTTAAAAGAATTTCTTCAGGTCCATGCCCGCGTACAGCGAGGCCACATCGTTATAACCGTTGAACATCAGGGTCTTGCGCTTGCGCGTGAGGAAACCGTCTTCGCCGATGCGTCGCTCGGAAGCCTGCGACCAGCGCGGATGATCGACGTTGGGGTTCACGTTCGAGTAAAAACCGTATTCCGACGGCGCCGACAGGTTCCAGGACGTGCGCGGCTGCTCCTTGACGAAACGGATCTTGACGATGGATTTGGCCGACTTGAAACCATATTTCCACGGCAACACCATGCGTACGGGCGCGCCATTCTGGTTCGGCAAGGTTTCCCCATACATGCCCAGGGTCAGCAGTGCCAGCGGATGGTTCGCCTCGTCGATGCGCAAGCCTTCCGTATACGGCCACTGCAGCACGCGGCTGCCCACACCCGGCATCTGTTTCTTGTCGGCCAGGGTGATGAATTCCACATACTTGGCATTGCCCGTCGGCTCGACCTTCTTGATAATTTCCGAGAAGGAATAACCGACCCACGGGATCACCATCGACCACCCTTCCACGCAGCGCAGCCGGTACACGCGCTCTTCCAGCGGCGCCAGCTTCAGCAGCGCATCGAGGTCCAGGGTCATGGGTTTCTTGACTTCGCCTTCGATGCTGACCGTCCACGGCCGCGTGCGCAAGGTGCCCGCATTTTGCGCCGGCTCGCTCTTGTCCGTGCCGAACTCGTAGAAATTATTGTAGGTGGTGGCGTCTTTATAGGCCGTCTGCTTTTCCAGCGCCGAATAGGCGGGATTGAGCTTGGCAGCCAGCTTGGGATTGCTGCCCTGCGCGAACGCTTCGCGGCTGGCCATTTCCAGCAAGGCCGCGCTGGATATCGAACCCAGCGCGATTTGCTTGATGAAACTGCGGCGCGACTCAAACACGGCGCGCGGCGTAATTTCGGAAGAATACGGCAACTCAATGCCGTTGGGACTGCGCTTGATCAACATGGCGGCTCCGGGAAAAGGTGATTATTTGTACCTTACACCAGTTCTCCCGGGCCGTTCATGACGCTTCTGTCATGCAAAAAAACATTACTAAAGTGCCCGAAAAAAGTTCAGGGCAAGGCGCCTTGCCGCAGGCAGTACGCATAGTACGACAAGGCAAGGCAACGCCGCCATGGGCTTTTTCTCGGGTACTTTTACAGTTTGCCGTAAGAATGGAGGCCGGAGAGGAACATATTCACGCCCAGGAAAGCAAACGTCGTCACCAGCAAGCCCACCAGCGCCCACCACGAGGCGACGCGGCCGCGCAAGCCCGTCATCAGGCGCATGTGCAGCCAGGCTGCATAGTTGAGCCAGACGATCAGCGCCCACGTTTCTTTCGGGTCCCACGACCAGTAACCGCCCCATGCCTCGGCCGCCCACAGGGCGCCCAGGATGGTCGCTACCGTGAAGAAAGCAAAGCCCACGGAAATGGCCTTGTACATGACGTCGTCGAGCACTTCCAGCGACGGCAGGCGGTCGACCAGGTAGCCGCTCGATTTGAGCAGGTAGGCTGCCGCCACCATGGCCGACAGGGCAAACGTGCCATAGCCGATGAAGTTGGCCGGCACGTGGATCTTCATCCACCAGCTTTGCAGGGCCGGCACCAGCGGCTGGATTTCAGCCGCGTCGCGCGTGACCGTGTACCACATCAGGAATACGACGGCCGCCGAAATGACCAGCATGACGAAGGCGCCCAGCTGGCGCGTCGCATAATGCTGCTCGTAATACAGGTAGAACATGGCCGTGATCAGCGAGAACAGGATGAACACTTCATACAGGTTGGACACGGGGATGTGGCCCACGTCGGCGCCGATCAGGTAAGACTCGTACCAGCGCACCAGCATGCCCGTCAGGCCCAGCACCACGCCAGCCCAGCACAGCAGGGAGCCGACGGACGAGCCGAATTCCGAGCGCGCCACCAGGCCGATCCAGTAGAACAGGGTCGACAGCACGAACAGGGTGCCCATCCACAGGATGGCGGATTGGCTGGACAAGATGTATTTCAGGAAGAATTTCTGGTTCGCCATGTCCAGATGGCCCCCGTACAGCTCGATGGCGAACAGCGACAGCACGGCCGCCACGGGGATCAGCCAGCGCACGGGCTTCCAGTACCAGCCCAGCCACGCGAACGTGGGCGCCGCAGCCAGCAGGATGGCTTTTTCATAGATATCCATGAAGGCGCCAAAGCGCACCAGGCCGAACAGGGAAGCCGCCAGCAAGCCGGCGCCGTACAGCCAATCGATCAGGCTCAGGCGCTTGAAAAATCCTGGTTCCTGCGTATATATTTGCTTGTTTGCCAATTCCATCATTTTCTCCATTCCCGGCGACGCGCAAGCGTCCCAGACACAGCGCAGCTTACGCCGATTGCGGCAGCTTTGCCTTCAAAGTCTCAAATTCTTTTTCAAAATCCAGCGTCTTGCGTTGCGTGCTCATGGCCATCAGGGCTTCGCTGCCGCCCTCGCCATCCTTGATCCACACCCACAGGCGGCGCTCGCGGATATAAAACATGGAAAATACGCCGATCACGAGGAACAGGCAACCGAGGTACACGACGCTCTTGCCCGGCGAACGCGTCACCTGCAGCACGGACGCCTTGATTTCCGTGAAGTCATCGAGTTGCAGATACACGGGCGCGCCATAGAAGAAGCTGTCGGACAGCGCATTCGTGGCCAGCTGCAGGAAGCGGCCGTGCTTGTCATCGGCCTCGATGGCTTTCAAGCCATCCTGGGCGCGCGCCGCCTGCCACAGGTCCCACAGGCTGCCATTGAGGATCTTCATGAAGATATCGGCCGCTTTTTCTTGCTCGGCGGCAGGAATTTTCTCCAGGAAACGCGAAATGGCCAGGAAACCGCCCTCTTGCCCATTGCCGGCAAAGATGCCCAGGCTTTTCGCCGCCGATTCCTGCAGCTGGCCCCGCAAGGCTTCCGCCCCCGCCTGCGGCATGGCGCGCGCCGCATAGCGCGCGGCGGCCTGCTGGCGCAGTGCGGGATCTTGCAGCGCGGCACGCAGACGCATCCACTCGTTCACGCTGTAATTATCGTCAGCAGGAATGCGCAGGTAGCTGAACGGGTCGCTGGGGTTGACGCGCATGCCGGCCAGGAACACCGTCGTGCCGTCCACGGTCACGGGCTGCATGTAGTTCTGGTACTCGCGCGCCTGGCCCGTCTTGTCGCGCAATTTGTATTGCACCGAGGGGCCCACGTTCTTGAGATCCTTGTTATGCGCGTTCTTCGCGGCCGAACCGAGGCGCTTGTCCAGGCCCACGGCAAACTTATCGTTGAAGCTGTCCGCCTTGTTGACGGCACGCACATCCTGGCCGGCGCTGAGGTTTTCCACGTTGAAGGGACGGAAACCCGACCATTCCACCGTGTAGGAATTGCCATCGCTGCGCTCGAGCGGCGTGCTGCCGCCCACTTCGCCACCGATATCGAAGCGTTTCGTCGTCTTGCCCGTCATGGGATAACCCGTCAACTTGAGCTTGCTGCCGCCATCTTCAAAGCTGGACTGGTACAGGGCCAGGCCCTTGTACAGCAGCGGCTGGTTGACTTTGATAGTCGCTGGGAAACTTTCCCCCGTCGCATGGTCGGTGACGACCACGTCGCTGGCAAACAGCTTGGGCATGCCCGTGCTGTAGAAATCGATATGGAATTTCTTCAACAAGATCGTGATGGGCAGATCCTGGATCAGCACGCCATCGGCCTGGGGAATGATGGCCGTGTTGCTCGACGAGCCTTCCGGAATCATGGTGTTGCCGCGGAACGTAGGATTCGACAGGCTCAGGCGGTGCTGGGCGGGAATGTCGGCGATCACGCCGCTGCCGGAAAACGGCGTCTTGCCAAAGAACCATTGCTGCACGCGGATCGGCATTTCCGAATCGAGCAAGCCGCCCACGCAGATGACGACGATGGCGCCGTGGGCAAAGATATAGCCCCATTTATTGGCGGCGCCCCGCTTGGCCGCCACCAGGGTGGCGTTGTCCTTCTCGACTACCTTGGCTGCGTAGCCGGCGTCTTTCAGGCGCATCACCATCTGCTGTGCCAGCACGGCGCGCGGCAACGGCGCCGCCCATTCCAGCTTGTGGTGGAAGTTGCGCAAGGATTGCTCGCGCACATTGTCGCGCCAGCTGCGCATGTCCTTGAGCATCTTCGGCGCATTGCGCACGATGCACAGCGAGGTCGAAGCGACGAGGAAACCCATGATCACCAGGAACCACCAGGCCGAGTACACGGAATACAGGCTCAGCTTGTCAAAGACGGCAAACCAGAACGGCCCGAACTGGTTCACATAATTGGGCATGGGCTCGTTCTGCTTGAGCACGGTGCCGATGATGGAGGCGACGGCGATCAGGGTCAGCAGGCTGATGGCAAAGCGCATCGACGAGACCAGCTCGACGAATTCAGCCAGACTGCGGCGTTGGGTCTTTAACTCGATTCCGGTCGTGCCTGTGCTCATACGTTGATACTCATACGGGATATGCAATCTTCAAGAAAATGTGGCTTGGAGCAAAGATAGTTTCTCCGCGCAAGGCGGCAGCATACTCCTGTTTGGCCCCTGCTATAAAAAAGGGCAGCCCGTCGAAACGGCCGCCCTTGTTCATGTGCGTTGAAACGCGTGGCAATCTCTTGCCACTATGAAAACTTACTTCAGGCCGGCGATGTAATCGGCAACGGCGGCGATTTCGTCATCCGACATGCGGGCGGCGATGGTGTGCATTTGCGCGCTGTTCTTGCGGGCGTCGGCCTTGGTGCTGCGGAACATGGTCAACTGGGCCACCGTGTAATCCTGGTGCTGGCCGGCGATGCGCGGGTACTGGACGGGAATGCCATTGCCCGTCGCGCCATGACAGCTGGCGCAGGCGGCTACTTGCTTGGAAGCAATGCCACCACGGTAGATTTTCTTGCCCAGGTCGATGGTGTCCTTGTTTTTCGCGGCGCCCGGCTTGGACAGCTGCGCCCCCAGGTAGGCGGCGATATTCTTCTTGTCGGCGTCGCTGAGCATCTTGGCGTACGTCGTCATGACGGGCTGGTTGCGCTCCGGCGTCGTGAAATCGACCAGTTGCTTGTAGATATAGCTTTCATGCTGGCCAGCCAGCTTCGGATTGACCGTGATGGTCGAATTGCCGGCCGCGCCATGGCAGGAGACGCAGGCAGGCAAGCCGCGCGCCGCATCGCCATCGGCGTACAGGGTAGCGCCCTTGGCAGCGTCGGCCTTGACGGCGACGGCTGGCGCATGGGCCGGTTTCGGTTCTTCGACCCCGGAAGCAGTTGCCGATACAGCCAGCAAAGCGAGCAGCATGGATTGGACAAACGGTGAAAACGCACGATTCATTCAGGCACCCTGAGACAGTGAGAAATTAGTGGTGGACATTGCCGCGCCCTGGGGATTTTTGCTTTATTTTCAGGGCCGCAAGCCGCATCGCTGCTACGCCGGCAACAATAAACAACCCCTTATTGTACAATAGCTTCTTGGCGTTATCGCTCCCTTATCGCTCCCTTTTGTTGCTTTACTATTCCCATGTCAAAACTCTGGCAAGCCCGTTTCTTTACGACCGTCAACCAATTGCGTGACCTGCCCGATACCACGGTGCCGGAAATCGCTTTTGCCGGCCGCTCCAATGCCGGTAAATCGACCGCCATCAACATCTTGTGTAATCAGAAAGGCTTGGCGTTCGCCTCCAAGACACCTGGCCGTACCCAGCACATCAATTACTTCTCCATCGGCGGCGCCCACGTGGCGCAGCACCGCAAGGATGCCACCATCGTCGAAGAGATCGAATGCCTGCTGGTCGACTTGCCGGGCTACGGCTATGCGGAAGTATCGGGTTCGGCGAAATTGCACTGGCAGCGCCTGCTGGGCGACTATGTGCAGCGCCGCGAACAATTGGCCGGTTTGATCCTGATCATGGATTCGCGCCGCCCGTTCACCGACTTGGACATTCAAATGCTGGAATGGTTCGCCCCGACGGGCAAGCCGATCCACTGCATCCTGACGAAAGTCGATAAGCTCAACCGCAATGAATCGGTCAACGCACTGCGCCAGGCAAAAGCCAAGCTCGACAGCTATGTGGATGAAGACGGCATCGGCTTCCCGTTCACCGTGCAGCTGTTCTCGGCACTCAAGCGCGTCGGCATCGAAGAGGCCAACGACAAGATCATGGAACTGGCCGGCATCAGCGAAGACGGCGCCGCCCAGATGGTTGAACTGATCGAGATGGAAGACGACGTCGAGCCGGAAGCAGGAACCGACAAGCCCGCCTGATCCGCCTCAGCGCGCTGACAAAAAAGGCTGCCCGTTCACACGGTGCAGCCTTTTTTTATTGCGCGGGCGCCAGTTGCCTAGGGTCTATCTGACTGATTTCAGAGGAGCCATAGAATCATTGTTGCGATAATCACGACTGCCAGATAATTGTGTCCGCGTTTATCGTAGCGAGTTGCGACGGCACGGAAATCTTTCAGGCGGTTGATTGCGCGCTCGACGACATTGCGGCCTTTGTAAGCTTGTGCGTCAAAGCGCGGCGGCGCTCCACCTCGACGTCCCTTGCGCAGACGGCTCTGCCGCGCATCTTGAC
>NZ_WFLL01000140.1:0-443 GCF_009208755.1 Janthinobacterium sp. FT14W
CGCACCGGACGCTGCGCTGGGCCGCTGCCTGGGCACGCAAGCCATCAATGTGCTGATGGGCCGCATGCAGAACGCCATCATCGCGCGCGGCTACGTCACCACGCGGGTGCTGGCCGAGCCGCAGGATTTAAGCCGTGGCACCCTGGCTTTGACGTTGATACCGGGGCGCATCCGCCAGATCGGCTTTGCGCCCGGCACCCATCCCCGCGCCACCTGGTGGAATGCCGTGCCGGCGCGGCCCGGCGACTTGCTCAACGTGCGCGACACGGAGCAGGCGCTGGAGAATTTCAAGCGCGTGCCGACGGCCGAAGCCGATATCCAGATCATGCCGGCCGAGGGCGGCAATGCGAAGCCGGGCGAGAGCGACCTGCAGATCCAGTGGAAGCAGGGCTTGCCATTCCGCCTGGCGCTGGGCCTCGACGATGGCGGCTCGCGTTCGACGG
>NZ_WFLL01000141.1:0-428 GCF_009208755.1 Janthinobacterium sp. FT14W
TGGGAGTGCTCGAAAGAGAACCATTACACAGGTGCTGCATGGCTGTCGTCAGCTCGTGTCGTGAGATGTTGGGTTAAGTCCCGCAACGAGCGCAACCCTTGTCATTAGTTGCTACGAAAGGGCACTCTAATGAGACTGCCGGTGACAAACCGGAGGAAGGTGGGGATGACGTCAAGTCCTCATGGCCCTTATGGGTAGGGCTTCACACGTCATACAATGGTACATACAGAGCGCCGCCAACCCGCGAGGGGGAGCTAATCGCAGAAAGTGTATCGTAGTCCGGATTGTAGTCTGCAACTCGACTGCATGAAGTTGGAATCGCTAGTAATCGCGGATCAGCATGTCGCGGTGAATACGTTCCCGGGTCTTGTACACACCGCCCGTCACACCATGGGAGCGGGTTTTACCAGAAGTAGGTAGCTTAACCG
>NZ_WFLL01000142.1:0-417 GCF_009208755.1 Janthinobacterium sp. FT14W
CTCCATACTGGCGGTTGGCAATCGGGCTGCCGACGCACAGGTCCGCCTGGCCGCTGTAGCGATACAGCAGCGCATTGAAAGCGCTCAGCAGGACCATGAACAGCGTCACGCCGTGCTGCTCCGCCAGGGTACGCAGGGCAACAGTGGCCGCCAAGTCAAGCGTGAAGCTGTGATTGGCGCCAGCGTAGCTTTGCACGTTCGGGCGCGGGAAGTCCGTGAGCAGGTCGAGCTGGTCCGGTACGCCCGCCAGTTTTTTCTTCCAGTAGCTCAGTTGCTGTTCCAGCACTCCCTCTTCTTCCAGGCGCTTGCGCTGCCACACGCTGTAGTCGAGATACTGGATAGGCAGCACGGGCAGCCGTGCCGCTTCGCCGCGGCGCTGCGCATCCATGATCAGGCCCAGTTCCCGCACCAGTACGC
>NZ_WFLL01000143.1:0-407 GCF_009208755.1 Janthinobacterium sp. FT14W
ACGATCTTGCGCGAATACGCATCCGTTACCAAGCTGACATAGACGAATTTGCCGGCGGTCGGCAGATAGGTAATGTCGGCTACCCAGACTTGCTCCGGCCGCGTAGCGAGCACTTGTTCCGGTCCTGCTTTCAGTAAATTGGGATGGCGCCGGAACCGGTGATGACTGTTCGTGGTCTTATGATAGGCCCGCTGCGGCTGCACCAGCAACCGCTCCCGCCGCAAGATATCGAAGAGTCCGTCGCGTCCCACCTTGATATGCGCCTGGGAAAATGCGTCATCTAGCATGCTGTGCAACTTGCGCGTCCCCACGCGAGGCTGGCGCAAACGTATCGATTGCACCAGTTTGATGACCGCTTGTGTCCGGACCTGACATTGCCGTTCGCGCTGATGGCGCTGGTAATATGC
>NZ_WFLL01000144.1:0-397 GCF_009208755.1 Janthinobacterium sp. FT14W
CCGTGGCTGACGTCAGCGCATTTTGGGCAGCACAAGATTTTGACCTGGGCCTGCCGAATATGAGCGGCAAGACGATGCACGGCAACTGCGATCTGTGCTTCCTGAAAGGCGGCAACCAGGTGCTATCCCTGATCCGGGAAAAGCCCAGCCGCGCCCTGTGGTGGATACAGCAGGAAAAGAACGCCCAGGCGTCCGGATCTGGTGCTGGCGGCTGGTTCCGCAAGGACAGGCCCAGTTACCAGGCGATGTATGACATGGCGATGAATCACGGGGAGCTGTTTCCCTTCGACGACGCCTTAACCGATTGTGGATGCACGGACTAGAAGGAGATTACGAAAATGGACCAATACAAAGAATTCTGCCGGCTGCGCGACTACCGCAAGCCTGGCGTCGAAGT
>NZ_WFLL01000145.1:0-397 GCF_009208755.1 Janthinobacterium sp. FT14W
TATGTTTTACGATAAACCGATCAATAAATAATCTTTACTTCTTCCAGATTGTTAAAGAACGAAACAGCTTTGATCGCTAAAAGATCAAACCTAAACCTGACCGGCTTACGTTTGCACTTTCAAAGTATTGGTGGAGGATGACGGGATCGAACCGACGACCCCCTGCTTGCAAAGCAGGTGCTCTCCCAGCTGAGCTAATCCCCCTGTGGGTATTACATACTGGTAGGTCTGGCTGGACTAGTGTCCACCTTACCCCCGGGTTTGTTTCTGCTGGTAGGGCTGGTTGGACTCGAACCAACGACCCCCGCGTTATCAACACGGTGCTCTAACCAGCTGAGCTACAGCCCCAACGCGGTGCTACTACGACTACTGTTTCTTCTTTGACTAACAGCCGATA
>NZ_WFLL01000146.1:0-396 GCF_009208755.1 Janthinobacterium sp. FT14W
ATCCTGCGGCTCGGCCAGCACCCGCGTGGTGACGTAGCCGCGCGCGATGATGGCGTTCTGCATGCGGCCCATCAGCACATTGATGGCTTGCGTGCCCAGGCAGCGGCCCAGCGCAGCGTCCGGTGCGCCCAGGTCGTCGCGGCTGGCGGCGGCCAGCGCCCATTGGAATAACTCAGCGTCCTCGCCCCGCAACTCGAGGTGGTCGATGGTAAAGCATGGCGATTCGCCTGCAGGCAGGCGGTTGGCGGCCGCGGCCGCGGGCGCCTCAAGCAGGCGCACGTCGGGCGTGCGTTCCTGCTGCTGGCGCAGGAGGCGCTCGCGTTCTTGCTGGCGTATCAGTTCTTGGCTGGCATCGTCGCGCTGGCTGCTGCCAGGCGGAATGGGAAGGGGCGGCGC
>NZ_WFLL01000147.1:0-387 GCF_009208755.1 Janthinobacterium sp. FT14W
CGAAGTGGCGGCAAAGCCGCGCTATCGTTTCCGGCTTGAACAGCGTGGTGCTGTATTCCATGATGCAGGACAGGCCATGCGGAGCTTCCGTCACCTCCAGGCTCAGGTCGAACTTGCTGATGCCCGTCTCCAGCACGTAGGGCTGTACATTGCTGGCATGGATGATGGCATCGGTATTCTGCAGGACAAGCATGACCTGGAACAGCGGAGTGGTCGCCATGCTGCGCTGCGGCTTGACGGCATCGACGACTTTTTCGAATGGCGCGTCCTGGTGTTCGTAGGCTTCCAGGCAAGTATTTCTGACCTGTGCCAGCAGCGACAGGAAGTCTTGCTGGCCGTCCACGTGCGTGCGCAAGGCCAGGGTATTGACGAACATGCCGATCAGGC
>NZ_WFLL01000148.1:0-371 GCF_009208755.1 Janthinobacterium sp. FT14W
GGCGATGCGATGGCGCACCTGGCGAGCGCATCGCCCTTCGCCCAGTCAACTTGTTCATCCGCCCCGCTGGTCGCCCCATAAACACCTCCCCGATTAAAGGTGTTGCGAGGACCGGTTGAATCCGCCCTGGATTCCACGATCAGAATGGTGAATCAACGGCATCTTGCGCTGTCGTGCTCGCAGGGCCATCTTCAGGGCCTCGCTGACCTCTTCGGTTTGCAAGCTTGCGTGCACGTGATAGCCCACGATCTTGCGCGAATACGCATCCGTTACCAAGCTGACATAGACGAATTTGCCGGCGGTCGGCAGATAGGTAATGTCGGCTACCCAGACTTGCTCCGGCCGCGTAGCGAGCACTTGTTCCGGTCCTG
>NZ_WFLL01000149.1:0-362 GCF_009208755.1 Janthinobacterium sp. FT14W
CGTGAAACAACTTTGCGCCGATGATAGTGCTGCAACCAGTGTGAAAGTAGGTTATCGTCAGGCTTGTTATTCGCAGTAGAGAAAAACCCCGCCAGCCATGGCGGGGTTTTTTTTCGTCTGGCGGTTTTGTCGCGATAAAACGATTACTTTTGGCCCCACCTTCAGGCAAATTGCTATATAATTCGCCTCCTCAGATCAGATGGTTTGCTGCCCCATTGGGAGCAGGCTGTTGAAAAAGTTATGCCTGATGACCATAGCAAGTTGGTCCCACCCCTTCCCATCCCGAACAGGACCGTGAAACAACTTTGCGCCGATGATAGTGCTGCAACCAGTGTGAAAGTAGGTTATCGTCAGGCTTGTTA